>JBILDB010000086.1:0-8420 GCA_044352805.1 Cyanobium sp. | reverse complement strand
CGGGCCCGGGCGGCGGAGAACAGCAGTAGATCCGGGTCGATGGCGGTGGCCTCCGGATCGAGCAGGAATTCTTCGGGAATGGAGGGGGGGGCCTGATCCTCGGGGCTGTCGTCGTCTTCGTCGTCGCTTTCGGGCTCGGGGGGATCCGGCTCGTCCTGCTCCGGCGCCTGGTCTTCTGGCGGGTCGGGGGCCTGCTCGCCCTGGGGCGGTGGTGGCGGTGGTTCGAGGGGTTGGTCGGGGTCGGGGGGCGGCAGTTGGCGAGCCCGGGGGGCGATCACCAGCCGCACCGCCACCTGCAGATCCTCGGCCTCCACCTGGTCGCGGCCGCTGAGGGCGGCGTGGGCGCGGGCGACCCGCACCGCGTAGAGCTCGCTGCGGTGTCCCTCCACCCCACCCCGCAGGGCTTCATCGACCAAATAACGGATCTGGTCGCGACTGATGGTTACATCCGGCAGCCATTGGCGCGCAAGCAACAGCTGGGTGGCCAGGGCATCGCTTTCCTCCCGCCAGCGCTCCCGGAAGGAGGCGCCGGCCTCGCCATGGTCGATGGCGCTGCGGCTGATCGCCACCCGTTGCTCGTTGCTCAGCAGCTGGTTGGCCGATAGGGCGATGGCGAAGCGGTCCAGCAAGTGGTCCCGCACGGCCCCTTCCTCGGGGTTGTAGGTGGCGATCAGCAGGCAGCGGCAGGGGTGGGCCAGGCTCAGGCCCTCGCGCTCGATGCGGTTCTCGCCACTGCCGACCGCCGCCAAAAGCAAATTTGTAACGCCCTCATCGAGCAGGTTGAGCTCGTCGACATAGAGCACCCCCCGGTGGGCTTCGGCCAGCAGGCCCGGCTGAAAAACCGGTGCACCGGCGTTCAGGGAGGCGGCCACATCAACGGCGCCCACCAGCCGGTCTTCGGTAACCCCCAGGGGCACCTGCACGAAGGGGGCCGGAATCACCGTGCTGGGCAACAGGGCGCTGGGATCGGCCCCGCTGGGATCGCCGCCCAGTTCGGTGATGCGCTGGCGCACGGCGCTATCCCACTCATCGGGCCGGCCCGGATCGACATTGAGGCTGGTGGCCGCCGGGCCCAGGTTGAGCACGTCGATGGGCGGCAACAGGGCGTGCAGGGCGCGGGCCAGCACCGATTTGCCCGTGCCCCGGCCCCCGGCGATGACGACGCCGCCGAGGCCCGGATCGACGGCGGCCAGTAGCAAGGCCAGCTTGAGGATGCCGTGGCCGGTGATGGCCGCCAGGGGGAAACTGCGGTCGGCGGCACCGGGATCGCTATGGCGCAGAGCCGAGGCGGGGGCTGGGTTGGCCGCTTTGACGCCGCCACTGGCCGGGGCGGGGGAAGAAGGGTAGGGGCTGCCGCTGGCGACCATGGGGAGAAGGTGGGCCCGGGGCGGGGGTGGCTTGCGGCAGTCTCGCTGATCAGGGCTCGCGATCAGGTGGCGTTCATGCTGCTTTTAGCGTCAGCCTGGGCGTCAGCCTCGCTGGCCCGTTATGGGCTGGGCCGGCTCAGTGGGCTGGGGCACCGAGATGTTTTGTGCCGCGGAATCTTGTGCCGTGAAATTTTGAGCCGTGAAACGGACGGTCCTGGTGGCTAGGTGAACCTCGCGCAGAAAGTCCCCCAGGCCGATCACCAGGGCCCCGGTGGCACAAAAAAAAGTCCGCCTACCACCCAGGTGAATTCCGTTTTGAGCAGCCCCCCCAAAAACAGGGCCGGCAGGATGGCGCAGACCAGTAGGGCGGCCAGGGTAGTGGCGTAGATCGCCCGGCTGGTGAGCCGCAGGCGCCGCTCCAGGTGACGCAGTTCCACTCCGAATTCGTCATGGCCCCCGTGGCGAGAGCTGCCATGGAGAAGGCGCCCCCGTTCGACGATGCGGGATAGGCGGCCCGTCATCACATTGAGCAGGCTGGAAATGCCCGTCAAAAGAAAGGCCGGTGTCAGCGCCAGTTGGATAGCGGAGGTGACACCGCCATCCATGGCGTTGGTGTGATGCAGCAGGGGCAATGGCACAGATCAACCCTAGGCTTGGCCCATGTCCATCCTCTCCTGGCCGTCCCTGGCCCAGCGTCAGCGGTTGCCGGAGCTGATGGACCAGCCCGGTCTCGATCCTGAACTGCACGCCCAGGCCCTGGTGGGCTTGAGACGCATCAATGCGATCAGCTTCAGTGCGGCCAGCCTGTTCGCGCCGATTCGCGCCCTGGCCCGCAGCCTGCCCCCAGGTGCCGCCCCCCTGCGGCTGCTGGACGTGGCTTGCGGCGGGGGAGATAACGCCCTGGACCTGGCGGCCCTGGCCCAGCGCCAGGGCCTGGATTTGGCCGTGGAGGGTTGTGACATCAGCCCCCAGGCCGTCGTTTTGTCCCAGGCCAGGGCCCGCGAGCGTGGGCTGGAGGCCTCCTTTTTTGTTGCCGACGTTTTGGCCGATTCCCTGCCCGATCGTTTTGACATCATTGTTAGTTCGCTGTTTCTGCATCACCTCGATACGGCCGACGCCGAAACCCTGTTGGCCCGCCTCGCCGCCAGCAGCCGCCGGCTGCTGTTGATCAGCGATCTGCTGCGCACCCCCCTGGGCTACGGCCTGGCCTTGGCCGGCACCCAGTTGCTGTCGCGCTCGCCGATTGTGCACATTGATGGCCTGCTGTCGGTGCGCGGGGCCTTTCAGATGCATGAGGTGGCGGCCATGGCCGCACGGGCCGGCCTCGTTGGCGTCGATTTGCGGCGTTGCTGGCCCGAGCGTTACTTGCTGCGCTGGTCCCCACCTCCAACCGTCCCCACCCCAACCGTCCCCACCCCAGCCGTCCCAACCCCAGCTGTCCCCACTCCAGGGGGTGCCACCCCTGGGGGGCCCAGTGCTTGATCCCTTGCCGACCGGTCGCTGGCCCGTTGTCGTGGTCGGGGCCGGTCCCGCCGGCGCCCTGGCCGCCCTGGGGCTTGCCCGCCAGGGGGTGCCTGTGCTGTTGGTAGAGCGGCGCCGTTTCCCCCGCTGGAAGGTCTGCGGCGCCTGCCTCAGTGGCCAGGCCCTGGCGGCCCTGGAGCAGGCCGGCCAGGGCCCCCTGCTCGATCAGCTCGGCGCCCGTCCCTTGCGTTCCCTGCAGTTGGGCCTGCAGGGGGCCCGGGCGGAGCTGGCCCTGCCGGCCGGCAGGGTCCTCTCGCGGCTGGCGCTGGATCAGGGGCTGGTGGAGGCCGCCGTAGCCGCTGGTGCCACGTTGGTGCCAGAGACGATGGCCGAGCTGGGGCCCGCCGCTGCGGGGGCCCGGGCGGTGCAGCTGCGTCGCGGCAAGGAGTCGGCCACGGTGCAGGCCGAACTGGTGCTGGTAGCTGCGGGGCTGGCCCACCGTTGCCTGCGGCAATTGCCCGAAGTGGCCACCCGCATCCAAACTAGTTCTCGCATCGGCGCTGGCTGCCTCCTGCCTGCCCCCAACCACGGCCCCCACGATCCGGCGCTGGCGGCCTATGGCGATGGCCGGCTCCACATGGCCATCGGCCGCCACGGTTACGTCGGGCTGGTGCGCCTTGAGGATGGGGCCCTCAATGTGGCCGCCGCCTTTGATGGCGCTGCCCTGGCGGCTGCCGGCGGGCCTGCCGCCGCGGCCAGCCAGGTGCTGAGCGAAGCCGGCTTCGAGCCCTTGCCCGCCCTTGCCCCGGCCGCCTGGCAGCGCACCCCCGCCCTCACCCGCCGTAGTCGCCCCCTGGCGGGCTATCGCTATCTGCTGCTGGGCGATGCCGCTGGCTACGTCGAACCGTTTACGGGCGAAGGCATGGGCTGGGCCCTGATGGCGGCCCTCAGCAGCACCCCCCTGGCCCTCGCCGCCCTGGATAACGGCTGGGACGACAAACTCGCCCATGACTGGAGCCGATCCCAGGCCGCCCTGATGGCCCGCCGCCAGCGCCTCTGCCAGGCCCTGGCCCTGGTGTTGCGCCGGCCCTGGAGCAGTCGATTTGTCTTTGACGCCGTGCGCCGCTGGCCCGGCCTGGCCGATCCGATGCTGGCTGCCCTGCACCGGCCGGCCCTGCACGGGTCCGCCCTGCCAGGGTCCGCTCAGGCGCCGCTGCCAACCCCATGCCCGTGAACTTGCTGGGGATCGGCACCGCCCTGCCAGCCCATCGCCTCAGCCAGGCCGAATCGGCCGCCATGGCCCAGAGCCTCTCGGCCACCAATGACGTCCAGGCCACCTTGCTGCGGCGTTTGCAGCGCCGTTCTGGCGTGGCCTTCCGCCACAGCGTGCTGTTGGCCGATGCCGCCGGCCCCCTGCCTGATCGCCTGCCCTTCTACGCAGACGCCAACCCCACCACCGCCGAGCGCATGGCCCGCTTCGCCGCCGAGGCCGGTCCCCTGGCCCTGCGGGCCAGCAGCGCGGCCCTGGATGCTGCCGCCGTCGATCCGGCTGCGATCACCCATTTGGTGACGGTGTGCTGCACCGGCTTCCAGGCACCCGGCTTCGACCTGGAGCTGATCCAGGCGCTGCCGTTGGCCGCCGATGTGGCCCGCACCCAGGTGGGTTTCATGGGTTGCCACGGGGCCCTCAACGGCCTGCGCGTCGCCCATGCCTTTGTGGAGGCCGATGCCAGCGCCAGGGTGATGCTTTGCGCCCTCGAACTCTGCAGCCTGCACCAACAGCTGGGATGGCACCCGGAGCGGGTGGTGGCCAATGCGCTGTTTGCCGATGGCGCCGCCGCCACGGTGTTGGCCGCCGATGGCCCGCCCGCTGCAGGGGCGGGAGCGCTCCCGGTCGCTCCCCCCTGGCGGCTCCTGGCGTCCGGTTCCACGGTGCTGCCCGATAGCGCCGATGCCATGGCCTGGACCATCGCCGATCACGGCTTCGAGATGGGCCTTTCGCCGCGGGTGCCGGCCCTGATCGCCGCCCGCTTGGCCCCCTGGCTGGATGGCTGGCTGGCCGCCCGGGGGCTCGATCGGGCGGCCATCGGCTCCTGGGCCCTGCATCCGGGCGGGCCCCGCCTGCTGGAATCGGTCCGCGATTGTCTCGGCCTGCCCGCCAGCGCCATCGAACCCTCCATAGCGGTGCTGCGGGAGTGCGGCAACATGTCGTCCGCCACGATCCTGTTCATCCTCGACCGCCTGCAACGCGCCGGGGCGCCCCTCCCCTGCGTGGCTTTGGCCTTTGGCCCGGGCCTCTGCGTCGAGGCCGCCCTGCTGGGCTGATAGGCCATGGCACCATGCAGCCCCCTGCGTTGCGGTCGCCATGGTCGATTCCGCCTTGGATCCCCAGGCCCGGTTGGTGGCGATCGCCGGCGCCTTCGATCTGCCGGCCCCCGTCGCCAGCGTCGCGCCCCTGGGCAACGGCAATGTCAATGCCACCTATCTGGTGCAGTTGGCCGGCGATGAGCCGCGGCGATATGTGCTGCAGAAACTCAATACCCAGGTCTTTGCCCAGCCGCAGCCGCTGATGGCCAACCTGGCCGAGGTGAGCGCCCATGTGACCCGCCGCCTGGCCCAGACGCCGAATGAACCTGAGGCGGGCCGCGGCTGGGAGATGCCCCAGGTGATGCCCGCCGCCAGCGGTGAGCAGACCTGGGTGGAGACGGACGATGGCTTTTGGCGATTGATCAGCTTCATCGAGGACACCGTCTCCCATGACACCCTCAATGCCGTGGAGCAGGCGCGGGAACTGGGCTATGGCCTCGGACGCTTCCACGCCCTGATCAGCGACCTACCCCCCGAGCTGCTGGCCGACACCCTGCCCGGCTTCCATGTCACCCCCAGATATTTGCAGGCCTATGACGCTGTCCTGAGCCGCAGCGAACGCGCCAACGAGCCGGCAGTTGGCGATTGCCGGTCCTTCGTGGCGGCCCGCCGGTCCTTTGCGACGGTGCTGGAGGATGCCCTGAATGCGGGGGTGTTGAGGCCCCGCCCGATCCACGGCGATCCCAAGGTCAACAATGTGTTGTTGGATCGAGTCAGCGGCCGCGCCATCGCCCTGGTAGATCTCGATACGGTCAAGCCGGGATTGGTCCATTACGATATCGGCGACTGCCTGCGATCTGGTTGCAATCGCCTCGGCGAGGAAACCGAGGATCTGGATCAGGTGGGCTTCGATCTCGATTTCTGTGAGGCGATTTTGACGGGTTATGGCAATGCGGCCCGCCAGGTGCTCAGCGATGCCGATCTGGACTATCTCTATGACGCGATCCGCTTGATCAGCTTCGAGCTGGGATTGCGTTTTCTGAGCGATTACCTGGCCGGGGATGTTTATTTCCGGGTAACGCATCCGCAGCAGAATCTGCAGCGGGCCCGGGTGCAATTCCGACTCACCGAAGACATCGAAGCCAAGGAGGACGCCATTCGCGCCATCATCGAGCGCCTGCGCTGAGCCCACCATGCTCGCCCTGGAACCCTTCGGGGGCCTGCCCCATCCCCCCGATCTAACCGTCTCAGGCCAGGCAAGTCGCCAGGCCGGGCGCCAAGCCCATCGCCAAGCCGGGCACCAAGCCGGCCGCCTGGCGCTGGTCTGGCGCCTGACCGGCGATCTGGATGCCCTCGTATTGCCCGATGCCAGCCAATCCCGCCGCCGCTGCGATGGCCTCTGGCAAACCACCTGCCTGGAGGCCTTCTGGGGCTTTGCCGGCCACGATGCCTACTGGGAACTGAACCTGGCCCCCAGCGGCGACTGGAACCTCTATCACCTCAGCCACTACCGGGGGCCGCTGGTTCCTGTGGCCCTGGCGGCGCCACCCGCCTGGCAAGTGCGGCGGACGGCAGGGGAATTGGAGGTGGCGGTGGAGCTGGATCTGGGCGATGTGGCCGGTGGGGAGGAACCCTGGGTGGCAGGTCTTCCCCTGGAGGTGAGCCTGACGGCGGTGATCGAGCAGGTGGGCCAGGGGGTCAGCTACTGGGCCTTGGCCCATACCGGGGCGGAGCCGGATTTCCATCGGCGCGATAGTTTTCGGTTGGGATTGTCGGCGGGGGGGGCTTTAGGGGCTCATCCCGCTTTCCTGGGCCAAGGATAGACACCTCGCCACTCCTGTACATCGAACGCCAAGATCAGCGGCGGGCATAGATCTCGGCATAGAGCCCAGCCTCAGCCCCGGTCTTCTGTTTCTGGATGTTAGTTAGAAGGAGCTATCTTGGATACATGCCGATAGCATTTCAACAAGGTGTGTAATAGCTTCTGCAATCTTGGCAGATTTAAGATGGCCAGCGACTCCATAAGGGAATGGAATGATGACTACGTCGCCTACTGAAGGTGTGCCCATGCGTCATCCTCCTCAGGTTTGTTCCAGTCAACCGAGAGCGCTGGCTCGCTTAATGCAATTCCACTTACGGCTGTATCCAAACCAGTTTGCGGTATGGCAACAAGAACCCGGAGACCTTTCTCCAGATGTAAAGGATTGTTCAGACGTATTCGGCCATCAGATTCAACAACTGCTTCATAGAGCTTTTCCATACCCTTCATCCTGCCCTGATTCATGCCCCAGTATAGCCGGGAACCCGGCGAGATGGCCTTCTGCTTTTCCTAGGGGGCAATCAACGGCATTCGAGCAGATTGAATTGGTTCTCGCTTTCCCTGTCATCCTTCTAACGCTGCCCATCCCCGCCGCACAAACTCAACAATATGAAGGCAACATCCCTTCGGTCGGGTATATGGGTTTGTTGGGTGGATGGTAGTTACCCAACCAAGGTATGCCATCTAGACGTATATGCCCTACAAGTCCGCCTTAGCATCTCTGGATACTGAGAGTCAATGTTGATACCAAAAACATTTTCTCGCTCGACTCGCGGAGGATTGATGTTGTCAACAAAGACAGGCTCGATGAGAAGATAATCAAAACCCAGTTCATGAGTAAAGCCTTTCTCCTTAACTGGAAGGGTCCTCATCATCTCTATTGTCTTGAATGCGGCATCCTCCGAATTTGGTTTTGCTCCAAACTCAGTCCAGAGCTTGGGATCGCCGGAAGAAAGACGTGGCAACACATCACGCTCAAAATCTATCCCCAGAATCTGACACTTGCGCTTCACAGCATCTGGGATATTGACGTACTGTATTCCGGTACCTACAAGAACATGTCCTAAGACAATTGCCTCAGGCCTCTTGGCTTTTAGAAGATTAGCAAAATCAGATAAATCACTTTGCCTGTTCTTCCTGTTCTTACCGTGAGCTGAAATAACTGACTTGTTTTCCATGCACAATCGCGCACGGTCAAGAGTCGGCACGCTATCACTGTCATCTACTTCATAGATCATGAGATCGACTTTATGCGTTAACCCTAAAACCTCTACATTAAGTCGATACTGAACTCTGGAGTTTTCAATATCATCGGCAAGGGCAGGGCATTGCTGAAGCAAGTCTAAGATGAAATGATTGCAGATAATATCTGAATGACGTGCAGATCTGTGGTCATGGTACCTGTCCTGGAGAATTCGCTCAATAACCCTATCCGCCGGAGTAATCATGCTACTGTTAGTACCTCA
>JBILDB010000396.1:0-2552 GCA_044352805.1 Cyanobium sp. | reverse complement strand
AGGGAACCGCCGGAATCGGGATGGTGCTGCAGGGCCATGTCCCGATAGGCCTCGCGAATCTGGGCCAAGGTGAGCCGATGACCAGGGCCTGTCGGCAGTTGCAGCAGCTTCAGGGCCCCCTGCAGGGTCATGGTGTGCTCAAGGGTCTGGAAGGAGGTGCCGCGCCGCCGTCGCCGGAAGCGATGCACGAACCGATGGATCAAGGTGGGCATGCGCAGGTGCAGGGTGGCGGCGCTGTAAGGGTCTTCTAGTAGCCCCGCCGTTACCATTACTCGCTCGAAACTCGGGGGGCTGGCTCCCCAATCGGGCACCAGCTGGCCCATCAGGGTGCAAGCAGCAGACCAGGTGAAACTGCGACCCTCGCAAACCTCGGCTTGGGGCCAGATGTCCTGGGCGATCCACACCATGGCCGCCTCCAGGACCGCCGCGTTGGCGGGATGGCCATAAAGATCCTGCCATTGCTGCAGGGCCGCCTGTTGGGCCTCCAGCACCACTTGCTCGCCAAGGGGTAGGGGGGGCAGAACCGCATGCTGGCCCGGGGCGGGTGGATCGGACCTGAGGCTGCGGCGCAGTTCGTCGCTGCGGCGTCGCACGAATCCGGGCAGATCAATGCCGCCAAGACGGGCCTCGCTGTTGGCCGTTGGTGACCCAGGGTTTGGGATCGTCCCCGGTGGGGATCCGGGCGGGGGTGGTTCCGCTTCAAACCCTGGGGCAACCCTGGGGACCAGACCCCGGGAGGGATGCAAGCTGATTTCACTGGCAGGTTGTTCCGGCTCAATGCCAGGTCCCACCAGCACTAGGGCCGACTGGTCGTCATAGGGATCGGAGGCCCTAGGGCTAACTTCCCCGGCATTGCTTGCTGTGGCGCCCAGGAGGTCGAACTGGACGGCATCCGCCGCGGCGGTGTCTGCGGCGAAGAGGGTTTCAAGCAGCCGTTCGAGAACATCACCGCGGTTGCGCAGGCCCCATTCCCTTTTGAGGTGGTCGATCTGGGACAGGCGTTTGAGCGTGAGCTCCAGGGTGAACCGCCGTTTGGCCCCTTGTTCAGGCTCGGTCACGGTGACTCAAGAGTCCGCGGCACTTGCCCTCCGGGACCTACCAAGGCGGCCACTGGTGATGGTGCTGGCGGAGATCATCCAGCTACGAGCATTGGCATCAATCATGCCGGTTCCCGCTTTCGAAGGGAAGCAACGGTAAGCCGGAGCTGCCGGTTGGGTCATCTTCGGCCAGCGACCCTGGAATCCCGCTAGAAACGATCTGCCGCAGCGATGCTTCCCTTGTTCCCCTTTGGATTCTGTGCTCCATACGAGCCAGGTGAGACCTACTGGCGCGGCCACCAGGAGCGCAAACTCCGCCTGCTGACCCATTGGCGCGATGGTCTTGAACGTCAGTTGGCCGGGCTTAACGCCGCCATCAACACGCTCGAAGAACAGATGCGTCGTCCGGCCCCGGGCGCTGGCGGCCCTGGGGGCGCAGCGGATTGGGTGGAGACCAGGAGGGACGCTCCTCAGTAACGTCATCGAGGTGCTGACGCAGGCGTTCCAGCCCCTTGCGCAACTGTCGTTGCACGGTCATCGGGCTAACGCCAAGGTCGGCGGCGAGCTTGCGATAGCTCCAGCCCTCCAGCACAACCCGGCGCACAATCAGTTGCTGCTTAGATTCGAGTACAGCGAGCATCGCCCCTATCGGCATCGGCGCTGTGGTGGTACCTGGCAACCCGGTTTCCACCTCGGTTGCCAGAGCCTCGACCATTTCAGGTTCGAGGCTGGCCGGCCGATTCATGGCCCAATTGCGTTCTAATAACAGCAACTGTCCAGGGCTGAGTCCGAGTTCCCGCTGCATTGTCGCCAGCACGTCGGGATTACTGAGACCGGGCCCTTGCTGACGCTGCCACTGCAGGACCCGATCCTGAAGTTCTGCCTGACGACGGGGCAGGCGAACCAGGGGTGAGACATCACGCAGGTAATGAAGAATGGCACCGCGGATATGGGGACGAGCAAAAGCTTCAAAGGGTGTCTGCCGTTTTTGGCTATAAAGCTCAGCGGCACGAATTAGCCCGAGCATGCCCGCTTGCTGTAGATCTTCACTGGATTCCCGGCTGAGTCTGGCGTAATGAACAGCCAGGGGGCGCACCAGTTGGCGGTGGGCTTCAACCCGACGATTGCGCTGCTGCAGCTGGGGTGTGGCCAGGGCAAGCGAGCGTCGGGGCTGGGGGGAATGGGCCCTGATCATGGCGATAAAATGAGAATAAGGTGTTGAAATAAGCGGGTCAACTTGAGTTTGTATGTACCTGATTCCAAGCGAGGGGGCCTGGAGAGAGGTCCGTCTCTTCAAGATCAATCCGCCTTTCCAGCAAGCTCTATTTGTTCGCCGCTGCCAACCGTGAAATTACGGAAATCCCTTGGCAGCTTCAGTCGGCAGGAGCCGCCACCGCCGCCAACAGGGCCCAGGGGCCCTTTTGCTGCAGCCAGTTCAGGTCCGAGCGATGGGTGCCCAGCAGATAGCCGGCAAAGCCCAGCCCATTGACGCTGAAGCCCGCACAGTGCTCCCGG
>JBILDB010000085.1:0-8449 GCA_044352805.1 Cyanobium sp. | reverse complement strand
GAAGGTGAGATCGAAGCCGGCAAGCTCTACAAGGAAGCCGACTTCAACAAAATCATCGAGATCAAACAGCGCGAACAGCAGCGGGTGGAGATCTTTCTGAACCAGATCGATCAACGCCAGAAAACCCTGGTGTTCTGTGCCACCCAGGACCATGCCCTGGCGATCCGCGACCTGATCAACCAGCTCAAGACCAGCACCGATCCCAACTACTGCCAGCGGGTCACCGCCAACGACGGTGAACTGGGCAACACCTGGCTGCGGGCCTTCCAGGACAACGAAAAGACGATCCCCACCATCCTCACCACCTCGCAAAAACTCTCCACGGGGGTCGATGCCCGCAACGTGCGCAACATCGTGCTGCTGCGGCCGGTGAATTCGATGATCGAGTTCAAGCAGATCATCGGCCGTGGCACTCGCCTGTTCGACGGCAAGGAGTACTTCACCATCTACGACTTCGTGAAGGCCCACCATCACTTCAGCGATCCAGAGTGGGATGGCGAACCCCAGGAACCCGAACCCGTTGGCCCCGGGCAAGCTCTTCCCCCACCTGAACCCCCGGAACCCAAGGACCCCGACGGGGATGACAACAGCAGCGGCCAGTCCCAACGCCAAAAGGCTCGCATCAAGCTGGGCGACGGCAAGGAACGCTCCATCCAGCACATGCTGGTGACCAGCTTCTGGCACCCAGACGGCACACCGATGAGTTCCCAGCAGTTCCTGGAACTGCTCTATGGAAAACTGCCGGAGTTCGTGAAAGACGAAGCCGAGCTGCGGGAACTCTGGAGTTCCCCAGACACCCGCCGCAAGCTGCTGCAGGGTCTTGAGGAGAAGGGGTTTGGTGCAGCCCAACTGGCCGAGATGCAGATGATCATCAATGCCGCGAACAGTGATCTTTTCGACGTGCTGGCCCATGTGGCCTATGCCCTGCAGCCCATCCCCCGCGAGGAGCGCGCTGCGCATGCACGCCTTTACATCCATTCCAAATGCACGAGCAAGCAGCAGCTCTTCCTGAATTTTGTTCTCCAGCACTACGTGACGCTGGGCGTGCAGGAGCTAGCTCTGGAAAAGCTCACGCCATTGCTGCAGCTCCGCTACCAGAACTCCATCGCTGATGCCGTCGCCGATCTGGGCAGACCAGAAGACATCGGCCAGCTCTTTTCAGGCTTCCAGAGGTATCTCTACGCGGCATCTGCCTGATTCCTGCTTCTTTCCAGCACTAGATGCGAGGCTATGCTTTCAACAGTACTTGGGGCACATTCATGTCAGCCACCTATAAAGACGCAGAGCGTATAGTCGAATCCGGCCAACAAGAGCACCGATGCCTGGAACAACCACTTTGGGGGCTGAAGCCACGAATGTTTCCGGCCATTGCGTCTGGATATTTACCATCTCTATTGGCCTGATCTTGATGTTGACTTGTCTGTTGAGTCGATACGCAATCCCGCATGCTTTCCTTTAAAAGTGCAGTGACCCCACGCCCACCAGCAGCACCAGGCCCGCTTCCGCCATGCCCAAGCCAAGGGGCTGGGCCAACTGGGCGGCCCAGAGCAGGGGCAGCAGGGCAACAGGCTGACACTCCAAAAGTCTGATGCCATTAACGTTGAGGTTTAAAAGCAGCCTCATTCCTGGCCATGGCAGCTGAACTGGGCGAACTGATCACTGTCACTCCAGGTGTGCGCAGCGGCAAGGCTTGCGTGACAGGTACCCGGATCACGGTGTCAGATGTGCTGGGCTATTTGGCCAGCGGCATGAACCAGGAAGAAATCCTGCTCGACTTCCCCGATCTAAAAGCTGAACACATTCGGGCCGTTCTACGCTATGCGGCAGAGCGCGAAAAAAGGCTCAGCGAGCTGACGATCGCCTGATTTGTAGTCCGAGGCTGCCAGCGCTTCTCGGCGACCAGTCTCCAGGCAGCAGTCACGTCCGCGATGTTGGACTTAGGGGGGCAACGGATCAGGACATCTGGAACTTTGCAGCTGCCGCCGACTTCACAATCGTGACGAAGGATGATGATTTTCGAGGGCTTAACCTGCTACGCGGTGCACCACCAAAGGTGATTTGGCTTTTAATTGGCAACTGCACTACGCGTGAGATTCTGCTGGTTCTTACGGAAAATGTTGATTCTCTATACAGCTTCATCATCGAGCCCACCACGGCCTTGCTCGCCCTCCGCAAGGGTTGAGGGCGATCCAATGATCTGCCTGCAAAGCGGCGATCGGTCTGGCGATCTTGGTCTGCCACCCCCTGAACTGGAGAGCAGCGGCCACTGCCGCGGGTGCTGGCTGGTGCCGGCGGCACTCATCGGCAGGCCCACAGGCGGCAGGCGTATACACAATTCTTGCAAAGCCGTGTATCCATGACCACAATGCGGGTAAATATCCAGCCTTGGCATGCCCATTTCCATCCGCCTCAAGGCCCTCGCCGCCGCCGCCGCCCTTGGTCTGGCCAGCGGTGGCTCCGCTGCCCTGGCCTGCTCCCGCGTCACCTGGACCGGCCCCGACCAACAGGTGATCACCGGCCGCTCGATGGACTGGCCCTATGGCTTCAATTCCCACTTCTACGTGTTTCCCCGCGGTGAGCGTATCAATGGCGCCGGCGGCCTGAACACCCTCTCCTGGACCAGCCGCTACGGCGCCGTGCTGCTCGGCGGCAGCACCGCTCCCGGCGGCCCGGTGGATGCCGTGTTTGATGGCATCAACGAGAAGGGCCTGGCCGCCAACCTGCTCTACCTGGCCGAGAACGATTTCGGGCTGGCCACAGCAGGCACCAGCCGCCCCCGGCTCTCCTTCGCCGCCTGGACCCTCTATCTGCTCAGCGAATACGGCTCGGTGAAGGAGCTGGTGCAGGCGGTGCAGGCCGACCGCATCCAGATCGTGCCGATTCCCTTCGGCCCCGGCGGCAAGGCCAAGGCGACCGTGCACATGGCCGTTTCCGATGCCAGCGGCGATTCGGCGGTGATTGAATACCTCAAGGGCAAGCCGGTGATCCATCACGGCCCCCAGTACAAGGTGATGACCAACAGCCCCATCTACAGCGAGCAGCTCAAGCTCAACGCCTACTGGAGCACCCGCAACCGCAACCAGGAGCTGCCGGGTTCAATCCAATCGCCAGACCGCTTCGTGCGCGGCTCCTATTACAACCAGCAGCTTCCCCCCACAACCGACACCCGCCAGGCATTGGCCGGGGTGATGAGCGTGATGCGCAATGTCTCGGTGCCCTGGGGCATGCCCGACCCCGAACACCCCAATATCTCGCCCACCTGGTGGCGCAGCCTGATCGATCAGAAGAACAAGGTGTATTACTTCGATTCGGCCCTCTCACCCCAGATGGTGTGGGTGAACCTCAATCAGATCGACTTCCGGCCCGGTAGCGGCATCCGCGCCATCCAGATCGAAGGCAACGATGCTGTGCAGGGCAACGTGAACTCCCAGCTCAGGCCGGCCGCACCCATTTCCTTCCTGGCGCCCAAGTCATAGGTGAGTCAACGGAGATACCATTGTTGTCATCCGAAACTGGGAACCATGGCCGGTGCTACCTGGCAGTCGGCCTGACCACTAATCATTTGCAGCTGCTGCCGCTGCTCAAGGACATCCGCCGCAAGCTGGACTCGCGGTCTCGTTGATCGTCTGACAATGCAGATGAGCTAGATAGGGAATCACCACAATCCTTTTATTGGGTGAATAATAGGGTCACGCAACACGAGATTTACCCTTGAGAACCTTTTCTGCAGTCGTTGAACGCTGTCCCATCACTGGTCTGCTTGTCGGGTATGTGCCTGGCTTCCCTGGGACTCATAGTCAAGCGGAAACTTTTGAAGAACTTCAATCCAACCTTCATGAAGTTATTGAAATACTTTTAGAAGATGGAGAGCCCAAGCTTGAGTCAGATTTCGTTGGGCTGCAACAGATTTGCATAGCGTCTTGAAGGCATGAGCCAGCTGCCAGTTCTCAAGCCATCTGAGGTGGTTCGGATCCTATTTGGCATGGGTTTCGTTTGACCCGTGCCGGAACAGCCTGTGTCAGCACGACTCTTACGCGCGGGTGATGGCAAGCGTTCTGCCTCGCCGATCCCCTTGTTGCCGCTCCCCCCGCTCTGCCCCGCCAATAGCGCACAAGTCGGTTGATCGCCACCATTGCGCGCCAGCCTTTGATCGGTCCAGACCCGGCCCAATGCCGGTGGTGTCGCCAGGCCGTTTGGGTCGGCAGTGCTCCATTTTCCCTGAACCGCCTTAGCTTGAGGTTGCTATTGCCGCAGGGCTCCCATGCTCACCCTGCCCCGCACGCTCAGCGTCACGCCTTCCCAGTTCGCTGAGGTGTGTGCGGCCAACCCGGCGGCAGCACAGGTGCGCGCAACCAAACTCTCGGGGCCCTGCTGTGGCTTGCGATCGAGCAGAGCCGCCTACCCCTGAAGCTCTTCGATAGCTCCGCCGGCTTCCTGCTCCCCGATGGCTCCGTACGCAGCCCCGACGCCAGCGTCGTGCGGCTAGAGCGCTGGCAGGCATTGAGCGAGGCCGAACGGGATGGATTCCCGCCCCTCTGCCCCGATCTGGTCGTGGAGCTGGCCGTCTACATGGCCAATGGAGCCAGTATGGGTTGGCTGTTGCTGCCGCAAAGCCGCACGGTGGAGGTGTGGAAGGCAGGGGCAGCCGAAACAGCCAACTCTCCCCTAGTGTTCGCCGATCCGGCACGGCTGGAGGCGGGCCCCGAGTTGCCGGGCCTGGTGATCGATCCGCGTCGGATCTGGGAGGTCTGAGGGCTATATCAACGGCCGCCCATACTCCGGGCTAACCGTGGCCCGCTCGGGGTGTGCAGCCCTGCCGATCTTTTGTAGATGCACGAACATGTGATTCGCGGACCCGCGAAACACGGGTAATATTTTGACTCAATTACTCGAAATACTATGCTGCCACTGGGTTCAGTCAAGGGGCCCAAGCGCCTCTTGACGTGGTTTGCGGAAAGCCCAGAGGGAACGGGGCTTGGTTCTCGGAACCTCCTAATAAAGAGTTCGGAGGATTTGGCGACCTGAGTCAGGCTGTAGTTGGGGTCTCCATCGCTCAGGCAACTCCACCCAAACACCATCGCTCGACAAACACGGCAATGCTGGCGCACAACAGCTGCATCCTGCCCGCAAGAGATCGATTTCGCGGAGTAGACTAAAAGACTTTCTGAGAGCAGCACCCCGAGCGGTCTTCTTTTTTGATAGATGCCGATCTGTGAGCAAAGTCACTGTCCTGCACGACACAGGTCACTTCGATGTTGTGCATCTCCATATAGTTTTGGCTCATGGTGGCAAACCCACTTTCAGTAATCTCACCATTCAAGATCATGAACACAAGGTCTCCGAGCAATGATCGAGCCAACCATGGCCAAATGATCACGTCCTTGAAAGCGTTTCGTTGGTGCGCGCAGCGCGGCGCGCTTGCGCTATCGGCGGCTGCGATCGTCACACCGGCCTGGGCGCAGCCGGAGACCGTGAGATCGAGCCCTACGGCGTTGCCAGGCATGCGCCAACAGCCCCCTTCGCCCAAGCCAGTAGAGACTGTTCCGCACAGCTACATTGTCGTCTTCAAGCCGGGTGCGACTGCAGCCTTGTCCCGAGCCCGCGAGGCGATGGGACAGTTCGGCGGCAAAATTGTTCACGTCTATACCTCGGCGTTGCTAGGATTCAATGTGGAGCTACCACGCGAGTCCGTTCGGGAGAAAGCGGCGCTGGATTACTTGCGGAACATCCCCGAAGTGGCCTTCATTGAACAAGACACAGTCGGCAGTTTCAACCTGATTCAGCCGCCAAATCCAGCCGGCGCGCCGCCGGCTGGTCTCGATCGGATTGACAGACGTCTCACGCCGTTAAATGGCACCTACACTTATAGTGAGACCGGCGCAGGCGTAAACGCCTACATCATCGATAGTGGCATGCGAATTACGCATATGGAATTCAGTGGGCGCGCCACCAATGGTTTCACGGTAGTCGCAGGCGATTTCACCGACTGCATCAATCATGGCACGCATGTCGCGGGAACGATTGGAGGCGAGACCTTCGGTGTCGCGAAGGATGTCAACCTCATCAATGTGCGCGTCGGTAACGCCGCCTGTGCTCCAACCGCAGCGGCGCAGATCGCCGGCATGGACTGGGTAACCACGAACCGCGTTCTCCCGGCCGTGGCGAATCTGAGTCTCGGCGGACCGGTCTCCGCTGCGGTCGATATGTCGATCGGCGGCATGATCGCCTCTGGTGTGGTCACGGTCGTCGCCGCCGGCAATAACAACGGTGACGCGTGCATGCGCTCTCCGGGTCGCGTTCCCGCCGCGATCACGGTGGGCTCCACCGTGCCCGCGACAGACGCGCGATCGATTTTCCCAGGAGGCCAGGCTTCGAATTTCGGGACGTGCCTCGATCTATTCGCGCCAGGCAGCAACATCGTGTCCGCATCGAGAACCGGCGACGCAGCGACCGCGACGCTATCCGGCACGTCGATGGCCGCGCCTCACGTCGCCGGCGTCGCCGCTCGCTTCCTGCAAACGTATCCAGCCGCCACGCCAGCGCAGGTATGGGCTGGGATCCTTAACGCCGCGAATACGGCTGCGACAACGGGCTGGGGCGGGGTGACAGACCCGCAACCTGGATCTCCGAACGTGCTGTTGCATTGGGGTTCACTCAATGACGGCGTGACCGACGGCGACCCGCATATCCGTACCGTCGATGGCGTCAATTTCGATTTCCAGAGTGCGGGCGAATTCACCCTGCTGCGCAACGCGAACGGACTTGAGATTCAGACACGCCAGTCGCCCGTGTCGACACAGCCTCCGATTGCCAATACCTACACGGGTCTGTCGGCATGCGTGAGCCTCAATTCCGCCCTGGCCGCGCGTGTCGGCGGCCGCCGCGTCACCTGGCAGCCGGAAAAAGGCGGCAACAGCACTGCAATGACGCTTCGGGTCGATGGCGTGCCGACCGCCGTGCCTAGCTCCGGCATCGACCTTGGTCCGAACGCCCGCGTCTCTCGATCAGCTGCGGGAAACGGTATCAACATTGACTTTCCGGACGGCACTGGCCTTACCGCGACCTCGCATTTCTGGGGCGCGCCGCACAATCGCTCGTATCTGAACGTGTCAGTTTTCCGTACGCCAGCTTATGATGGAGTAATGGGCGCCATTCCCACAGGCAGCTGGCTGCCCAGGCTTCCGAACAATGCCTTTGTTGGGCCAAAGCCGGCGGCGGCCGCTGACCGCTGGATTGACCTCTACGACACCTTCGCCAATGCTTGGCGGGTCACCAATCGGTCCAGCCTGTTCGACTATTCGCGAGGCGATTCTACCTCGACCTTCACGATGAAGGATTGGCCACGAAAATCTGGAGACTGCAAGATCCCCACCCTGCCGATGGCGGCAAGCCTGCCCGCGCGAGCGGCACGACAGTTTTGCAACGCTGTCCGCGACAAGAATCGCAACGCCAATTGCGTTTTTGACGTCATGATGACCGGCGAAAAGGGCTTCGCCGATGCTTATCTCGTTAGTGAGCAGATCGAACGCTTCGCGACGCGAACGAATCTCAGCAACCGCGACAAGACCTTGGTGGCGACCGTCGCGCCGCGCTCCATGTCAGCCAAAGGGGTTCCTGCCGGAACGGTCCGGTTTCTCATCAATGAAAAACCTTATGGAGAATCGCGCACTGACAAGCTGGGCGTCGCCACGCTGTTGGCGAAAAATCTGAAGCCAGGGAAGCATAAAATCTCGGCCGAGTTCAAGCCAGAGAGCGCCGCCGGCTTTCTCCCGAGTTCGAGCGGGACGCTAACGATCGTGATAGGCGAGAGTGAACTGCGCAAGGATCGCTGATCTTGAAGTCTGCAAAGACTCCGTCTAATGGCGACGGCTCGACGCACTGGAAGTGGAGGCAAACGACCGAGAACAAGGACCCAATTGCCATCCCGCCCGCCTGTCGACTTCAACCGATCATGACCCCAACCTGATGATGGCGCCCGTCATTCCTTACCCTTATCGGCGGGATGACGGGAGTGCCTGTGGTGTGATAGCTCACCACCCCCACCGCAGCTAGATCGTGGTCGCTGAGCTCTCCTGAAACCTTTCCAAGTTGCCCCAGCGGCCAGCGCCCGATCCTCAGCCGGAAGGTTGCGGATCACCTCTACCAAGATCAGATCAGCGGTCGCAAGCGGAGTAGTGCCGAGCTGGCGATCGAGGCGTTCCACCTCCGGGGTGCTGACCCCATGGAAGAAGTCGATCCATACCGAGGAATCTACGACGATCACGATCGCTCCTGCTCATCCAGATCAGCCACCCAGCGGAGCCTGCAGCGTAAAGAGCGGATCTCCCTGCTGGAGCAGCACCAGGATGCGCAGCCAAGGCGCCTCCGCCTCGCGCTTAGCAAGGCCATCAGGCAGTGCAGGAAACCAACGAAGGCCTGGTGCAGCGCGATCCGGCGAACACGGAGTGGC
>JBILDB010000395.1:0-2555 GCA_044352805.1 Cyanobium sp. | reverse complement strand
ATTTGATCGAGGTGGTGCCGGGCCTGGGCCAGGTCGCCCTGTTCCGCCTGTCGGGCCAGCGTCAGGTGCCGGTTTTGGTCGATGGCGATGAGGTGGTGGCCGATTCCACCGAGATCGCCCTTTATCTTGAACAGCGCCATCCCCTGCCGCCCCTGTTGCCGACCGATGGGGCGGCCCGGGCCCGGGTGTTGCTCTTGGAGGACTGGGCGGATACGGCCCTGGCGGCCGGGGTCCGTCAGGCCCTCTGGCAGGCCGCCGTGGCCGATCCCGTGCTGCGCTCTGCCCTGCTGCCCGAAGCGACGCCCAGCCCCCTGCGCCGTCTTGTCGGGTCCCTGCCCGGGGGGGTTTTGTCGCCCCTCAATGACACCGTCAGCGAGGTGATCAACCCCCTGCAGGCCAGCCAGTTGCGGCGCAATTTGGACCAGTTGCTGGTGTTGGTGCGCCATTCCTCCTATTTGGAGGGCGAGCAGATCACCCTGGCCGATCTGGCCGTAGTGGCCCAGCTCTCCCTACTGCGTTTTGCTGACAATGCTGGCGCCCCGCTGGCCGGTCGAGGGGTCAGGGGCTTTGGCGATAACCCGCTCTATGGGCCCCTGTTCGCCTGGCGAGACCGGATCGTGGCGGAAGTGGGCCGGGGCTGAACCATGGCTGATCCCCTATTACGGGAGCTGGATCATTACGTGGTTCTGGAGCCCGCAGGGGCCGAGCAGATCCTGACGGCTGCCGAAACCCTCGCTTGGCTAGAAGGGCATCTCTTAGGACTGGCGGCAGTTCCCGTGGATCTGGCCGATCTGGCCGATGGGGCGGCCCGGGCTCGGCGGTTGCTGGATACAGCCTGTGAACTGGAGTTGGGGCCGGGGCTGGCGATTCGCTGGTTTGCGGTGCGCTTGGAGCCCCCGGGGCACCCCCGAGGCTGAGGCTTGCCTGGCAGCTTCCCTATTGCTCAATTGAGCGAAGCGCGCGCCTGGCCAGCCCCATCGGCCATGGTGGTTGGTCCCTGGGGAGGCACCAAAGGCGCCCGCAGAATGGTGGGCAGGGCCTCGATCACCCGCCGTGCCACCACCTCGGGCGGTTCATCCCCCTGGGTCACCCGCAGGTCGGCCTGACTGTATAGGGGCCGCCGCTCGTCCAGCAGGGCCGCCAGCCGCTCGGCCGGGTCGGTTTGGGTTAGCAGGGGCCTGGGGGTGGGGTCGGCCCGCAGGCGCTCGAGCAGCACGGCCTCGGGGGCGTCCAGCCACACCACCACCCCCTGGCGCAGGTGCCCCCAGTTGACGGCCCGCGTCACCACGCCGCCGCCGGTGGCCACCACCAGCGAATGCCAGCAGGCGATGCCATCGAGTACGGCGGTCTCCAGTTCACGGAAGCCGGCCTCCCCCTCGCTGGCAAACAACTCGGGAATTGGCCGGCCGGCGGCCTGTTCCAGGGCGTTGTCGGCATCGACGAAGCGATAGCCCAGGGCCTCAGCCAGGGGACGCCCCACAGCACTTTTGCCGGCACCCATCATGCCCACCAGGTAGACATTGAGGCCCGCCAGCCGCTGGCCCAGGGGAGGCGGCTCTGGAGGCTCCTGGAACATGGCCATGGACAGCGGTCGATCCTGGGGTTTTCTAGGACCATCCAAGCTCTTGAACGTCGTCGCCCCAGGTTGACGAAAGGTGAGGGGTTGCCACCGAGGCTTCAGGGTGTCCCGGGGCTGGGGCCCTCAGGCAGGGGTCGGTTGCTGTTGGCGCTGCCAAACCGCCTGGCCAGGGCCCGGAGGGGAACATCATTGAGGCTGTCGGCCGGCAGGCCAAAGAGGCGGGCCAGGCAGCGTTTCACCACCACTTCGCTGTCATCGCCGAAGCGGCCCGCCAGTAATTCTGTGATCACCCCCAGCCCCCGCCCAGTGCGGTCCGTTTCTTCCACCAGGCACTGGCTGGTGGGTCGCGCCAGTTGGCGGCAGGGCTGCACCAAAGTGCGCTCCAGCTCCTGGTTGCCACCGGCGGCGGCTTCAACACAGACTTTGGCCAGCCGGTGTTCGATCTGGGGGCGCACCAACTTCAGCATCGGTCCCAACAGGCCGGCAGCGGCAGGGGAGGGAGCGGCCAGCAGGGCCGCGGCGGCCAGGGCGACCCAGGGTGACCGCCAGTATCGGTAGGAGGGTGCCAGGGTCAAAGGGAGACGCGACTCAGGGGGGCTGTGGCTAGTTTTGCCCCCTGGATCGCCTTCCGAGCGCCTCTGCCCATGGACGAACTTGAAGTCCGTTGGCACCAGGCGATCGCCGAGATTGCCGAGGCGCAATGGGAGGCTCTTCTGCCTAATGGGGTTGCGGGAGCGAGCCCCTCGGCGGCGGTGATGGCCACACCCTTTTTTCGCTGGAGTTGGCTGCAGCACCTGGAGGCCAGTGGCAGCATTGCGCCGCGCCAGGGCTGGCAGCCTTGCCATCTGGGGCTTTGGCGGGGCAAAACGCTGGTGGCGGTGGCGCCGCTTTATCTCAAGGGCCATAGCTATGGCGAATTTGTTTTCGACCAGTCATTCGCCCAGTTGGCGGCCCAGATGGGTCTGCGGTACTACCC
>JBILDB010000004.1:0-28336 GCA_044352805.1 Cyanobium sp. | reverse complement strand
GCAGCACCTGAAAGAGGTTGTAGAGCGCCTGCTTGCCGCCGTTGGTGACCAGCACCTGATCGATCGTCGTCGGCACCCCGTTTTCAAGGCTCAATTTGGCCGCGATTGCTTCGCGCAAGGCCGGCTCACCGGCCACCGGGCCGTAGCGGGTATGGCCCGCCTCCAGGGCGTCGGCAGCGGCCTGTCGAATGAAGGCCGGGGTATCAAAGTCCGGTTCCCCCGCCGAAAGGCTGCAGATGTCCTCCCCAGCCAAGCGGAGCTGTTTGGCCTGGGCGGCGATGGCGAGGGTAAGAGAGGGCTGCAGCCCCTCGGCCCGGGCAGACAGCTTCAACGGCGCCGACATCAGGGCGGGAGCGGGTGTCGTAATGGGCCATCCTGCACTACCTCTTGACTGGGGGCCGCCCACGGCACGACGCATGGGCGGGTTGGGGGTGTTTTGCTAAGGGTCGACGCGCACGCCGATCCCCCATGTCCCAGGAACAGCTGAGCGCCTTTGTGCAGCGGGCCCAGTCCGACGCGGACCTGCTGCAGGCCCTCTCCCAGGCCAGCGATGTGGAGGCGGTGGCGACGATCGCCAGGGGGGCTGGCTTCACAGTCAGCGCCGGCGACCTGTGGGCCGAATCGGATCTACAGCCTGAGATGCTGCTGGAGGCACCCCAGGTGTGGCTAGACCCCCACCAGTCCCTGACGGCCTTTCTGCACCAGGTCGAGCTGGATCCCTGGTACCAGGAGGCCCTGATCCAAGCGCCCGATGGCGAAACCGTGGCCGCCATCGCCCGGGCGGCGGGCTATCCCTTGACGGCCGCAGAGCTCTGGGCGGCCTCCGAGCTGGAACCGGATCAGCTAGAGGATCTGCCGCTGATTTGGCAGGACCCCCACGGCGAACTCTCGGCATTTCTGAACCAAGCCCAGATCGATGACTCGTTGCAAGCGGCCTTGAGCCAGGCCGATGACGTCGCCAGCGTGGCCGCCATTGCCCAGGCGGCCGGCTACGACGTGGCCAGCACCGACATCTGGGCGGCCTCCGATCTCAATCCAGGCGATCTGGAATCCCCTCTTCCCCACAGGCCCTATCCCCAGCCCCTGTGATCGCTTCCGATGACCTAGCCAGCCAAGCCGAGTCAATGGCCGAGTCCCTGGGCGAGTCCCTGGCCGCCGAATGCGGCGCCTGTCGACGCTGCGGCCTGGCTGCCACCCGTCAGCAGGTGGTGGTGGGCCGGGGCAACCCCAACGCCCGGCTGCTGCTGGTGGGCGAGGCCCCCGGCGCCGAAGAAGAGGCCTGCGGCCAGCCCTTTGTCGGCCGCTCGGGCCGCTTGCTGGAAGCGATGCTGGCGGCGGCGGGCCTCGACAGCGAGCGGGATCTTTACATCGCCAACGTGATCAAATGCCGGCCCCCGGGCAATCGCAAGCCCAGCCGCACCGAGATCGAGACCTGCCGGCCCTGGTTGGAGCGCCAGATCGCCCTGGTGCGGCCCCAGCTGGTGCTGCTGGTGGGGGCCACGGCCCTAGAGGCGCTGCTGGGGATCAAGGGGGGCATCACCAAGCTGCGGGGTCAATGGTTACACCTGGAAACCAGCCAAGGGCCAGACCAGCCAACGCCAAGCCAGCCAGCCCAACGCCAGCAAGCGCCAAGCCAGCCACTCCAAAACCAGCGAAAGCCAAGCCCCCGATCGCCGCTGCGGTGGCCCCCAGGCGGAGCCGCCGGCATCGCCCTGATGCCCCTGCTGCATCCATCTTATTTGCTGCGCCATCCCTCGGAAGCGGAGGGATCGCCGCGCTGGTTGACCCGGGCCGACCTAGTGGCGGTGCGAGACCGGCTGGAAGATGACATGGACCTCAAGACTCCAAGGCCAGGCATGGAAATCCAATGAGAATATAGAAATAAGAATGGAACGACAAGCAAATAGCTCAATTATTTTATACCCACTTATTCATTGGCAAAGTCTTCAGGCTGACTCCAGAGACAAGTGTATTCATTGACGCTGTCGATGTTTCGTTCCACATGGAACGTGCCACTGAAGCTGGTTTTCAAGTTGCTGATCACGATGTTAATCCAACCGAAATCAGGCCGATCCTTGCGATGGCGGCCATTAACGACCACTGGCTGATGAATGCAGCTCACCTCTGTCACAGCACAAAAGCAAGCAGACGGCGGCGATGATCGCAGTGCGGTAGTTTACGCCCAACTTTCCTATCAGGGAGAGTGAAGAAATGCCTGTTTTAGCGTTCCCCTGGATCCGGTTCATCCGCATGGAATCAACCTTGATACATATGTACCGGTCTCATGCGAAGGGGCGGTCGTAGATCTTTATACCTAATCAAGCGAAGTATCGCAGACCTCGCTGCAAACATGAAGATAAAAATACTCTTAAATCTTAAGATAATTACATGATTTAAGCTTTCCGTAGATTAAGTAATTTACGTTGTCAATGTCACACCATCCCATGCAAATCAAAAATGAACTGCTCATCTAAATCTGTTAAAACTTCATTAAAGTGGGCCTTGCGCCATGGCGCCCTCGGCGCAGCCATGGTCGTTTCGGCATCAGTCCTGTCCACCGCATCAGCGGCCAAGGCCGGCTTGATCAACTGGGTAGATTGGACAAGCACCGGCTCCAACACCGTCGGTGGCAACATAATGGGCAACAATGTGTTGTTCAATGGGCAATACTTTTTTGCTCAAACGGCGGGAGGCACTAATTATTGGATCCCTAATACAGCGTATCTAAGCGCCACCGTATCAAACGAACCTCCAGCGAACGACATCATTGCCTTTTCCGATCCTGGCCAACGTAGCCTCACATTCACTACTGCAGTCACCGATCTGGTGTTCGCCTATGTGAGCATCAATACAAACACCTATACCTTCGACCACGAATTTGATCTGATTTCAAACGGAGAAGGCTTCTTTGGATCGGGTCCGGTCTCGAAAGTAAACAACGGCAATGGCACTTGGAGCCTTGTGGCCCAGAGCGGAGAGCCCCATGGTGTGATTCAGTTCGCGGGAACCCTGTCCTCGTTAAACTGGAATGTCGCAGTGCCGGAAAATTGGAACGGATTCACGGTCGGAGTTTCCGATGTCACACCTGCCAGCGTGCCCGGTCCTCTGGGAGTTCTGGGTGCTGCGACCGCCTTCGGCTGGAGCCGTCGAATTCGCCGAAAGATCGGCGCTAGTTCCCGTTAGCCCAACGAAGGTTCTTTGGAACACCCTAGAAGTCCCCTCCTGGAACTCACCATGCCACACCTCCTCGATTCAGCTTGCCATTGCCCTAAATTGCATGTTGTTTCACCCCTAGGTTCCAGAGCAGACAACGCTCCTGCCGGCCTCTCCGAGTGACTTGCTAGCGATTAGCCACCAGATGTATTTCCGGTTGGATTTGGTGGATGAGCTGGATCTATCCGCAATCGTGATCCCAGCTCAGAGCAAGAATCGCCGCAGAGAGAGAGGGTAGTCCGCAGATGGAGACGAAGTATTACTCGCAGCGATTGACTTTATTGCTTCTCTAGGCCTGCTGCGTCGGCATCGTCTCCTTGCGTAGGATTGAGAGTGCTTGCTACAAGGATCTGGCACAGTTGCTCCGCCTCGCTGGCCTGCGGCCAGTGTGGCGGGTGCCTACCGGTCACCAGCAGCCGGATCAAATCTGCATCTGTAAGTTCTGCCGGCAGAACCTTGAGGCGCTCAGCCGGCTATTTGCGCAGATCCTGCGCTTCTGCCCCAAGGCCAGTGCTTAAAAGGTTCTAGTTGCCAAGGTATAATCTATAGATTGAGAAAGGACGTCAACGATCCCCGAGACTGTTCCTGGATCTATTGGCGATCCTTGCCCCGTAAATGAGAAGTTGAGCCTAAGGGCTGACGCAGCTCCGGCTTTAAGGCTGGCCGCCACTAGGGCGGCACCAACGGCAGAGCGCACCGTGAGTCGCTTGAGACGATGGAGGTGCGAAGGCTTCGGAGAAACCTGGCCCGACTCAGGCGCGGAGTCAAGCCAAGTCCATATTGCCAGAGCTGGTTGCCCAAAGCAAATCAAACATTTCCCAACATGACGCTACCGGTAGTGTGCAGATGGGCCATTCTAAGGAGGCGAGTTCCAGTCACTCTCTCCATCCATTGCGCCGAACTAGCCATACCTGGTACCTGGCTATTACACCCACCTGCCTATTGCGCGCCCGTGCCGATTTTGGCGTCAATTGACTATCGGGCGCTGCCGATCCCAGACCAGCGCCACCGATCCCAGACCGGCGCCGCCGGGCCTGCCGGTCCCTGAAAGGACTTAGCCATTACACTTGACTAAGCCAGTTACGATCCGGCGACGCAGGTCAACCTCCAAGACGCCAAGACCCATCTTTGCCGCTATGTCGACCAGGCCCTGGCCGGTGAGGAGGTGGTGATCGCCCGCGCCAGCAAGCCGCTAGTGCGGCTTGTGCCATTCTAAACCCAGCCCGAGCCGCGCCTGGGCGGGGTGGTGATTGGGGCGGGCCGTCCCCGGCCCAGCCGATGACGCGGCCCCATTCGCCAATTCTCCAGCCTTTGTGACAGGCTTTGGCCACGCGCCGCCACCCGCGATGACTGCCGCCCCGTCCCGCCCTGACGCTGCCCCGGCCGAGACCGCCGAAGCCGTCCCGCCGGCCGGTGCCACCACCAGCACCCCCTGGGCCGACGACCCCCGCTACGCCACCACCATTAGCCGCCGCAAAACCCGCAGCGTGCGGGTCGGCGATGTTTGGGTCGGTAGCGAGCATCCGGTGGTGGTGCAATCAATGATTAACGAGGACACCCTCGATATCGAGGGGGCCACCGCTGGCATCCGCCGCCTGCATGAGGCCGGCTGCGAGATCGTGCGGCTTACGGTGCCCTCCTTGGCCCATGCCAAGGCGGTGGGAGAGATCCGCAGGCGCCTCGAAGACAGCTACAAACCGGTGCCCCTGGTGGCAGATGTGCACCACAACGGCATGAAGATCGCCCTGGAGGTGGCCCAGCATGTCGACAAGGTGCGGATCAACCCGGGCCTGTTTGTGTTTGACAAGCCCGATCCGGGCCGCAGCGAATTCAGCCCCGAGGAATTCGCCGCCATCGGCGAACGAATTGCCACCACCTTCGAGCCCCTGGTGAGCCTGCTCAAGGAGCAGGACAAGGCCCTGCGCATCGGCGTCAACCATGGCTCCCTGGCCGAACGCATGCTGTTCACCTACGGCGATACGCCCCTGGGGATGGTGCAGAGTGCCTTGGAGTTCATCCGCATCTGCGACCGCCTCGACTTCCACAACATCGTGGTGTCAATGAAGGCCTCCCGGGCACCGGTGATGCTGGCCGCCTACCGGATGATGGCCGACCGCATGGATGCCGAGGGATTCCCGTACCCCCTGCACCTGGGCGTCACCGAAGCCGGCGACGGTGACTACGGCCGCATCAAAAGCACCGCTGGCATTGCCACCCTGCTCTCGGAGGGCCTGGGTGACACGATTCGGGTTTCGCTCACCGAGGCACCAGAGAAAGAAATCCCTGTCTGCTACTCGATTTTGCAGGCCCTGGGGCTGCGCAAAACCATGGTGGAATACGTGGCCTGCCCTAGCTGCGGCCGCACCCTGTTCAACCTCGAAGAGGTGCTGCATCGGGTGCGCAGCGCCACCGCCCACCTCACCGGCCTGGATATCGCCGTGATGGGCTGCATCGTCAACGGACCAGGCGAGATGGCCGACGCCGACTACGGTTATGTCGGCAAAACCCCTGGCACCATCTCGCTTTACCGCGGTCGCGAGGAGATTCGCCGCGTCAGCGAAGCCGAAGGGGTAGAAGCGCTGATTTCCCTGATCCGCGAGGACGGCCGTTGGGTTGACCCTTGAGACCCCCTTTGCAGGTAAGCCCCGGCGCTACGTTGTAGGAACGATCACACCAAGAGGCTCCCATGTGGAGTGGACGCACCGGTTTATTGGTGCTTGTTGGAATGGGTGCCTGCGCCACCACCGCCGTGCTGGCCAGAGAAATGGCCTTGGCACCCAGCGCACCGGCCGTGACGATTGCCGATAGTCCCAAGGAGGTGATGGACCAGGCCTGGCAAATCGTCTTTCGGGATTATCTCGATACCACCGGCAAATACAACCAGGAAAAATGGCGTGTAATGCGCCGTGATTTGCTTAAGCGTAGCTATCCAGGCAATAAAGATGCTTATGAGACTATCCGTAGCATGTTGGCCACCTTAGATGATCCCTATACCCGTTTTCTCGATCCTAGAGAATTCAAGGAAATGCAAATTGACACCTCGGGAGAGCTCTCCGGGGTGGGCATCCAGCTAACTGTGGACAAAGAAACTAAGGAATTGGTAGTTATTGCCCCGATAGAGGGTTCGCCCGCCTCCCGCGCTGGCGTGCAGCCAAGAGATGTGATTGTCTCGATCGATGGCCAAAACACCAAGGGGATGGGCACCGAAGATGCGGTCAAGTTGATTCGCGGTAAAGCCGGCACCAGTGTGAAGCTGACCTTGCGGCGCAAGGGCCAGTTGTTGGAGATGCCCCTGCAGCGTGAACTGATCGAAATCCACGCGGTGGAACACAGGGTCAATGTGAGCCCCGATGGGGTCAAGATTGGTTACCTGCGGCTTAAGCAGTTCAATGCCAACGCCAGCAAGGACACCCAGGCAGCCCTCAAGGACCTGGAACAACAGGGAGTGCAGGGCTATGTGCTGGATCTGCGCAGCAATCCTGGCGGTTTACTGGTGGCCAGTGTCGAAATTGCGCGGCAATGGCTCAATGAAGGTGTGATCGTCTCCACCAAAACTCGCGACGGCATTCAGGACATCAAGCGGGCCAACGGCCACGCCATCACCAACAAGCCCTTGGTGGTGTTGGTCAACGAGGGATCCGCCAGTGCTAGCGAAATCCTTTCCGGGGCGCTTCAGGACAACAAACGGGCCCTGCTGGTGGGACAAAAGACCTTTGGCAAGGGTCTGGTTCAATCGGTGCGCCCCCTCTCCGACGGTTCTGGCATGACCGTGACCATCGCCAAGTACCTCACCCCCAGCAACCGCGACATCCACAAACACGGCATTGCCCCGGATGTCTCCGTCAAGCTCACCGAAGACGATGCCAAGCGTCTCAAACTTGAGGACTTGGGTACCACGAAGGATCCCCAGTACAAGAAAGCCGAATCAACCTTGATGATGCAATTGCGAATGGTGGGTAGCAAAGCAGGCCCCGTTTACCAACCGGGAACTGCCAACATTCCTGCTGCTCTTAGCAAACCCTAAAGGCGTCAGCCAATCCCCCCTGACCCCAGGGGGAGCTGACAACATCGCCAATGCCAATCGTTCATTGGGAGCCCAGATGGCCTTAGAACCCAAACCGCCAGCTTCGCTTTGGGATCAAAAACCCTGGTGGTGTCAGCCCTGGACCATTGTGCTGAGTGGATTGATCGCCATTATCGGCAGTTGGTGGCTGCTGCGAACAATTTGGATCACCGCTTTGGTATTCACTGCCATTGCCGCCTGGTGGCTGCTGTTTCTAGTGCTTGTACCCAGGGCCTATCGGGAAAGCCAGAGCTGATCTGGAAGCCAAGAGCAAATCTCAGGATACGGGCTGCATCAGGCCACCGCCTGGGGAGGAATCATCGTCATCGTTCTTGGTGCCAGCACTGAAGAGTCCGTAAAGAACAAGCGCCACCAAAGCGATCAGCATGGGCACAAATGCAGCGGTGGCCAGACCTGGAGATCCAACGTCGATCAGCTCACCCATGGCCTAGCCAGCAACATGATGCCAGCTTAACAAAACTCAACCGCCTTGGGCGGGACCATCGACCCCTGCTTGCAGCCAGTGCTCCAACCGCTCGGCCAAGGCGAGGCAGCGGTCCTGTTCTTCCCAGAGCAGGGGGCGCCGCTCGGCACTCACCGCAAAAGAACGGTGCTGGAGATCCCGGCCCATGTAAAGCAAGGCCGCCCGGATTCGCTGCCAGTCCTCAAGGCTGGCTGCAAAGCCAAGGGCCTTGTCGTCACTGATCGGGGAAATCGAGCTCAGCCTCCGGCGCCTGGAGTTGATTCGCAGGGGCCCGAGTCTGGCGCTAGGGCAAAAACGGAAGGCCATGGAGGGGCAGGAGTTGGCTGAAGCAATTTGGCCATCCTGGGGCAGCCGCCTCCCCCTCGACCCGATTGCTAATGCGAATCTCTTGCAAAAGGCCGGGTGGCTTGTTTAGGTTGCGAGTCATTCGCAAGAGGCCGGCTGGCACCCCAGCCATCGCCCCTGACACCGCTTCCCCCGTACCATCCCGTGAGCCCAAGCAGCATCCGCGTCAATCCTGGCCAAAGCGTCCTGATTGGTTCAGGACCCGGCTACGGCGGGGGCTGCCTCGAGGTGATCGAAGGCATAGCGCGGGTCTACTGCCCCTGCCCCGAAACCCAGGGCATGACCTTGGCTTTTCTGCAGGCTGGCGACCAACTGCGCACCGAGCGTCTTTGCAGTGAGGGGGTCTGCGTCGAAGCCTTGACCGCCCTGTGCTTCCGCAGCGACGCCACAGTCATTGAGGGCCAGGGCTATGACCCTGTCAACGAATGGACCCTGCAACTGCTGCGCATTCGCCATTTGGGCAGCGCCGAGCAACGGCTCCACGCCGTGCTGGCCCTGCTGGTGGAACGACTCGGACGTCGCTGCGGCGACTGGTGCGACCTGCCTTTTCGCTTAACCCACGAACGTATCGCTGAGTTGATTGGCACCACCCGCGTCACCACCACCCGGCTGCTTTCGCGGATCCGCTCCTCGCGGCTGCTGGAGATTACCAATGGTGAGCCCGGTATGCGGGTTGCCCCCCAACTCCTGGAGGGAGGGCCACTGGGGGCTGGTTGAGGCTGGACGGATTGAGGTAAGCGGGTATGTCTGGGCGGTGCTGGATTCTTAGGTGGTTGCTGAATTCAGCGTTGCCGGACCCGAATCGGAATCAGGGCGGGTTGCATGAGACCACCACCGCCGTTGTCATCATCGGAATCAAAACCCAACCAAACCACCAGAGCGAGCACAACAAGCACCAAGCCTGCAAAGAAAAGGTCGCTCATGGATACAGGGGTCGGTGATCAACCATAACCCTTCCTGGAGGCCCTGCGGTAGTGATTACTGCCGAACCCCAGGGGGTGGACTCCGGGCCTGGATCTGGTCCCCTGGCGTGGTTCGTGCCTTCCCAGGGGTGGGTTTGGGGATCAGCCGAATCCCTTGCCGGCATCGCGGGCGACACAGGCCTGGAGCTGCTGGCGCAAGCGGGCGTGATCGAGACCTTTACCGATCAGTACGAGCTGGTTTTTGCGCGGACCGCTCCAATCGCTGTCATCTAGGGAGAAACGCTTGCCGGCGAGGTGAAAAACATGACGGCGCTCGCTCTCGTTGAACCAAAGAATTCCCTTGGCCCGAAAAACGGTGGCGGGGAGCTGGTTATCGAGAAAGTTCTGGAACTTGCGCAGGGCAAAGGGGCCTTCGCTGCTAAACGACAGGGAAGTGAATCCTTCAATGGCCTGGTGATCAGGGTGCTGGCCGTGATCGTGGTGGTCGTGGTCGTGGTCGTGGTGGTGGTGATCGTGGCCGTGCTCGTGATTTACGTTGTGGACGTGGTCGTGGCCGTGGTGATCGTGGTCAGCATGGGGCTCGCCTTCCTCATGGACGCAATGGCCGTGGTCATGGTCGCAATCCTCATGCTGTTGCTGTTCCGCCACCCGGTCAGTTTCAAACAGGCCAACGCTGAGCAACAACGGCAACGGCACCTCCCCTTTGACGCAGCTGAGAATGCGGGCATCCGTCTTGATCTCACGCAACTGGCTTTCGAGCTGCTGCAGCCGCTCCTCACTGACAAGATCGCATTTATTAAGCAAAAGCATGTCTCCATAAACGATCTGGGCGCGGGCCACCTCGCCCTGGAGTAGCTCTTCGCTGAAATTCTCGGCATCCACCAGGGTAATGATCGAATCGAGGCGGGTCAAATCGCGTAGATCACTGCCGAGAAAAGTCATGGCCACCGGCAGGGGATCGGCCAAGCCAGTGGTTTCGACGACCAAATAATCCAACTTTTCTGGGCGCTCCAGCAGGCGATAGACAGCCTCTAACAACTCGCCATTTATAGTACAACAAATGCAACCATTACTCAATTCAACCATATCATCGCCAGTGGCAACGATCAGGTCGTTATCAATGCCAATTTCGCCAAACTCATTGACCAAAACAGCCGTTTTGACACCCTGTTGATTGGTGAGGATATGATTTAAAAGTGTGGTTTTGCCCGCCCCTAAAAACCCGGTCAAAATGGTGACAGGCAGGGGAAGGTTTACGGGTTCCACGGGGGCGACTAAAGCATCAGGGGCAGAGGTCCTGGTGCCTGGGCTGATGCGGGTCATCGGCGGCTGGAAATGGGAAGCTGCCGGCAGCAAAGCCTGCCGGCAGTGGATTTAACGACGATAGGCAGGGGCCGGCCGGCATTTCGGGCCAGATCCTGGTTCAGGAGCTCTGCTGACGCTGACGGCAGGGGGCGCAGAGGCCAAAAAATTCGAGGGTATGGAACAGCGGTTCAAAACCTTCCAGTTGGGTGCTGGGCAGCTTGAGGCCATGGACAGGACAGTCGGCCAACGGCAGGGTGAAACCACAATCAACACAGGTGAGATGGTGCCGATCGCGCTCGGTGGGGGCGAAGAGGGCTTCACCGCTGGGCAGGTGGCGTGAGCGCACCAGACCCCGTTGTTGCAGGTGCCGCAGGTTGCGGTAAACGGTGGCGAGCCCCATGGCATCGGGACCATGGCGCAGACGGGCATGGAGCTCCTGCCCCGAGAGTTCATCGTCACTGCGCCCCAACTCGTCCAGCAGCCGCTGCTGGCGCACAGTCAACGCCAGGGGCGGCGAGGCATCAGCGGCGGGCGAAGGGGACTGCATGGGCCGGGGGTCAGGGGGCGGGCCAGGGCTCCTGGCGCGGTGATTGCGAGCTTGATGGATACCAGGATGGGGTGGCGGTGTAGAAAGCGGCGTTCTTTTGATTTTCGCGGGCCTCCACCCGCCAACAGCAGGCCCTTCCCCCCTCCTGGTGCAAAAGCAGGGCATTGGCCCAGTCCCAGATCAGGGCGGCGCTGGCCTCCATGCCCACGTTGTCCATGACGCGCAAGTCGAGGGCTCCTTGGTCGTGCAGGGCCTGCCATTGGTCCATCAGGGGATCATCGCTGTTCACCAGCACCGTGTGGTCGAACTGATCGATTAGCTGCTGCTCTAGCTGCCGCAGGCTGCCAAAATCCACCACAAAGCCGCAGGCATCGAGGGCTTCGGCCTGGAACCAAAAGGTGAAGCTGCGGCTGTAGCCGTGCAGAAAACGGCAATGGCCTGCATGGCGCCACTGGCGATGGCTGCAGGGGAAATCTTTGAAGGACTTGCTGCAGGTATGGGCCGAAAGGGAGGGCATGGGAGAGGATCGCTGCAAACAGACGTGCCCGACGTGGAGGCTTCCTCCTGGCCATCATCCCAGCCCCCCAGCAACGCTGTCGAACCAGTTAGGGCCAGCGAGCAGAACCCATTGCTTGGGATTCTGAGGTTCAATGAGGCCGGGCTGATTCCCGCCGTGGCCCAGGACTGGCTCGATGGTGCGGTGCTGATGGTGGCCTGGATGAACCGCGAGGCCCTGATACAAACCCTCGCCAGCGGCGAAGTGCATTACTGGAGCCGCTCACGCCAGCAGCTATGGCACAAGGGCGCTAGCAGCGGCCACTACCAAAAGCTCAAGGGATTGCGATACGACTGTGATGCCGATGTGCTGCTGCTCAGCATTGAACAGGTGGGAGAGGGGGCCTGCCATACCGGCGCCCGTAGCTGCTTCTACGACGACGGCCTCAAGCCAGAAGGGCCGATCGCCAGCGCAGGGGGGCCAGGGGCGCCGCCGCCACCGGCGGATGTCTGCAGCGAGCTGGCGCGGTTGATCGCCGGGCGTAGGGACAATCCCGAAGCCAATAGCTATACCAACAGCCTGCTGGCGGGGGGCGATAATCGCATCCTCAAAAAAATCGGTGAGGAAAGCGCCGAATTCGTAATGGCCTGCAAGGACGATGACCCTGGCGCCATCGCCGGCGAAGCGGCGGATTTGATTTTCCATTTACAGGTGGCCCTGGCCCACCACCATGTGGAGTGGCGCCAAGTGCTGGCAGTGCTGGCGCAACGGCGCGGAGCCCCCCGGCGATGAACCGTCAACTAACAGTCAGGGAAGAAGCTCTCAACACCGCCTGCCGCCGGCGACTGACCGATAGTCCCAGCAGGCGCTGGCTATGGGCCCTGGCCTGCGGCCTGCCCCTACTGGGAATCGTGCCGTTGTGGATCCACGCCCGCAGCCGGCGCACCATGCTGCCCGGCCTCTATGGCTTAACGGCCCTGGCCAGCAGCACCTTTGCCTTGATCACCATGTTTGGAGCCATCAGCCCACCTGCCGGGGATTTGCAATCGCCGCAGCAAACCCCTGGGCCCAGCCGGGGGCCGAGCCTGCTGTTATTGCTGTCGGCGATGGCCGCCTTTAGCGGCGGCCATCGCCTCGGCCAGGAACGGGCGGCACGGCAAGCAAAGGATTGGTTGCAGTTGGATAATTGAGCGGTGGGGTGGGGTGGGGATATTTTCCGTGAAAGCCTTAGAAGGTGCAGCAGGGCGCTGATTGCTGCCTGTCCGTTCGACCGGGCTATTCAAAAACGGCAAGAAAAAATCAAGGCAGATTAAGCTTATCTATCCAAGAACAACAAAATCAATCTTCATCCTTTTCATCTTCATCCTGCGGCTCAGCCGGCTTTGGAATCACCAAAATCTTGTCAACCCGCTTTCCATCCATATCAACAACCTCTATACGCAAATTGTTCCATTCAAAATGCTCACCGGCATGGGGGATTCGACCTATACGATGCATAACAAAGCCACCAAGGGTCTGAAAAGTGCCGGAAGACTCATCGGGTAATGAAGAAACTTCCACCAGATCCTTAAATTCAGATAGGTCCAGGCCACCATCCAGCAGCCAGGAGCCATCCTCTCGCTCCACAACCATCGGATCCTCTCGATCTTCCACCGAGGGAAGATCACCAACAATCGCTTCCATCAAATCATTGAGTGTTACCAAACCTTCAATGCCGCCGAATTCATCTGTGACCAGGGCAATATGAACCCCTGTTTGCTTAAACTGTTCAATCACATTAAGGGCCCTCATACCGGCAGTCACGTATAGGGGCGGTTGCAGCATGGATTCGATATCAAGAGGCTCGCCGTTGACATAGGCAGCCAGCAGACTTCGCACCCTCACAATCCCTACACAATCATCCAAGCTGCCTTTGCCGACAGGAAATCGGCTGTGGGTACTGGCCAAAATCTCATCCAAATTATCCTGGACAGGTTCCTCACTATCAATCCAGCTAATATCTGTCCTGGGTGTCATCACAGCCTTCACTGATCGATCACCCAATCGCAGCACCCTTTGCACCATTTCATGCTCCGCCTCTTCAAAAACTCCCGTCTCGGCACCCTGACGCAACATCGCCTTGATTTCTTCTTCCGTAATGCCAGGCTCCTGGGAATCCTTGATGCCCATGAATTTAATCAACCAATCCGTTGATATGCCAAGAATATAAACAAATGGTGCCGTCAGCCTTGAAAGCCAACGCATCGGCCTGGCCACAAAGCGGGCAATCTGCTCAGGTTCGTTAAGGGCAATCCGTTTTGGAACCAGTTCACCAATCACCAATGACAAATAGGTGATCAGGGAAACAACCAAAGCCACACTCAAACCTTCTGCATAGGGCCTGAACAGGGGAATATCGCTTAAAACAGGGCGCAATCTTTGGGCAATCGTGGCCCCACCAACAGCACCGCTCAAAATGCCGATCAACGTAATGCCGATCTGGACAGTGGAAAGAAATTCATTGGGGGAATTAGCTAGGCGTAAAGCAGCTCTGGCACCTCGATCGCCCCGGTCAGCTTGCTGCTCTAACCTGACCTTGCGAGCAGAAACTACCGCTATCTCCGAGCCTGAAAACACCCCATTTGCTAAAATCAGAATCAGAATAAAAAGGATCTCGAAAATAATCGAGGCCACTAGCGCGAATTGGAATACTGATTAATCCTAGCATAAACCCTAACTTGCTGCGCCGAAAAAAGCTTGTTGCCTTGCAATTTCATCCTAATTGCAAAACTTTAAGCATGGTTGCACGCCTTATCTCAAGCGAAATTACCGGCATGACCTGGCCAGCATGCTGAGCTGCACAGGCCCAGATGCCAGCGGCAACACCCTTTCCAGCCCCAACCGCCCCCAAGGTGTCCGCCAATGGCTGCCGATCTCCGCCCACTCCCAAGCTAATGAAGCAAGATTTCCAGCTCAACAGGGCTGGACAGCTGCGGGCGCCTGCCTAGGATCCCAATAACGCTGAGCAAAATCCGGACCGCGCATGACCGATGTTCCCGCCACGCGGATCCGCAACTTCTGTATAATCGCCCACATTGATCACGGTAAATCGACCCTGGCCGACCGTCTCCTGCAGGAAACGGGGACAGTGGCTGTCAGGGATATGCAGGATCAATTCCTTGACAATATGGAATTGGAACGGGAACGGGGAATAACAATCAAATTGCAAGCGGCCCGCATGGAATACACGGCCAAGGATGGCCAAAATTACATTTTAAATTTGATTGATACCCCAGGCCACGTTGATTTCGCCTACGAGGTCAGCCGCAGCTTGCAAGCCTGCGAAGGCGCTCTCCTAGTTGTCGATGCCAGCCAGGGCGTTGAGGCCCAAACCTTGGCGAATGTTTATCTTGCCTTGGAAAATGATCTGGAAATCATTCCAGTTCTTAACAAAATCGACTTACCTGGCGCCGACCCCCAGCGCATCAGCGCAGAAATTGAATCCATCATTGGTCTAGATACCAGCAACGCCATCGCCTGTTCCGCCAAAACAGGCCTGGGAGTTGCTGAAATCCTGCAGGCGGTTGTGGATCGGGTGCCCCCGCCCACCGATCGGCCAACAGAACCGCTGCGGGCGCTAATTTTTGATTCCTATTACGATGCCTACAGGGGTGTAATCGTTTACTTCAGGGTAATAAGTGGCACAATTTCCCGTAAAGACAAGGTTTTGTTGATGGCCAGTGGTAAAACCTATGAACTTGATGAAGTCGGTGTCATGGCACCGGACCAACGCCAGGTGGATTCTCTCCATGCTGGCGAAGTGGGCTACCTTGCCGCATCGATCAAGGCCGTGACCGATGCCCGAGTCGGAGATACGATCACCCTATTCAATAACCCCGCCAGCGAACCCCTGCCTGGTTACACCGAAGCCAAACCGATGGTCTTCTGTGGGCTCTTCCCAATTGACGCCGACCGATACCCCGATTTGCGGGAGGCCCTCGATAAGTTAAAGCTTTCGGATGCTGCCCTGAAATACGAACCGGAGACCAGCAGCGCCATGGGTTTTGGCTTCCGCTGCGGTTTTCTAGGTCTCTTGCACATGGAAATTGTACAAGAACGGCTGGAGCGCGAGTACAATCTCGAACTTATTGTCACTGCACCTTCAGTTATTTATAAGGTTAATATGCTCGATGGCACCACCATATCAATTGACAATCCGGCCACCCTGCCCGACCCGCAAAAGCGTGAATCAATTGAAGAACCTTACGTTAAACTTGAAATATACACTCCAAATATTTACAATGGAGCCCTGATGGAGCTCTGCCAAGAGCGGCGGGGGGAATTCATTGACATGAAATATATTACAACCGACCGCGTCACGCTTCACTATGAACTACCTCTAGCTGAAGTGGTTACTGATTTCTTCGATCAGATGAAAAGCCGGACTAAAGGATATGCATCGATGGAATATCAATTAATCGGATATCGCAAGAATGAGTTGGCGCGTCTTGATGTGCTTATCAACAACGAACGCGCCGATCCACTCACCTCAATAGTACATCGGGACAAGGCCTACAATGTTGGCAAGGGACTGGTGGAAAAATTGAAAGAATTGATTCCTCGCCAGCAGTTTAAGATCCCGATCCAGGCCGCCATCGGTAGTCGGGTGATCGCCAGTGAAAGCATTAGTGCCATGCGCAAAGATGTATTGGCTAAATGTTATGGTGGTGATATTTCCCGTAAGAAAAAACTGCTGCAAAAGCAAGCCAAAGGCAAAAAACGGATGAAAGCAATGGGCAAAGTAGAAGTGCCCCAAGAGGCCTTTATGGCAGTTCTTAAGCTAAATCAGTAGGGGTTCAGCCAGCTTCCATTGGCCGCAGCTCGGGATCAATCCATTGCGATTGTCCGATCCTGTCCAACTCTTAGTAGCCCAAGCTTGACAGCCTTTGTCCGTCCTGGGGAACCCTTGATGGTTCAAAGAAATTCTTGATTTGAAAACAGCGCTTGTTCGGCTCTCTCGTAGCCGATGCCGCTTTTTCAGCGGCCTGCCGTTTCAATCTCATTACCCCCAGAGATCAAGACCCCACTATCACGAGGCTGGCTTCCTGCTTCCCCTCACGGTCGTGGCCTCCATGGGGCTGGTGCTCTCCAGCCTTTCGCTGCAGGCGACGGCCCTGCAAAGCAAACTTTATTTTCGTTCCCAGGTTCAGGTCCGCTCCGATCAAGATCAACTGAGCCAAGCCGCCCAAAGGTTGGTGAGCCAGCTCAATCTTATCCATCCCTGCCTACTCCAGCTGCCTGAACAAGATTGGGCCCTGCAGGGCACTGCTTGCATTGATGCCAACCAAGCCACCAGTTTGATTCAAGGGGGCGAAGGAGACTTGGCCGATGTGCGCACCCTTGATTGGCAGCCCGATGCCAGTGGTCAGAAAGTGATGCTGCTGCTGCAACTGCCCGAGGCCGAAGGCGGCAGCGGCCGGCGTGGTTTATTTGCGATTCGCCTCGGCGGTGATCCCGTGCGGGCATGGTCGATTCAGGAACAGGGCCTGCTGGGGGCGCCATCATGACCATGGCAGAAGTAACGCTGGCCGCCGTCATCTTGATGGGCGCCTCCTCGGCCTCTTTGAAAATCTGGTCCAGCTCGATGGCTGAGATCCACAGCGCCCAGCAAAGGCAGCTGGCCATGAACCGGATTGATGGCGAACTGATCTTGCTCCAGAAGCAGTGGCAAGAACTGGCCCAACACGGACCCCTTGCCCCAGCGTGTCTCGCCGCCAGTGAACAGCTGTTGGCCGTGTTGCAGCAGGCCCCGCAAGCTGCTGGGGTGGAGCGAGAACTGACCCTGCTGCCAGCGGAAGAGGGCCTGCTGGTATCCCTTCGCGATCAAAGCGAGCCCCATGCCCGTCGCCAGCAACTGGTCAAACCAGGAGCGCTGCGCCTTTGTGAAGGAGTTTGAACATGGCCAAAGCAAAGAACTACTCCAGTGGATTCACCCTGATGGAACTGCTCGTGACCCTGGCTGTGCTGATGCTGCTGGCCGGCCTGGCCATGACCTACGGCAGCGCCGGTTTGGCCAGGCTGCGCGTCGAAATGGCCAGCCGCCGCGTCCTGTTGGGCCTGGAAGAAGGCCGCAGCGCCGCGCTGCGCAGTGGCCAAGCCTGCGGCCTGCAGCTTGGTGACAATGGTTGGCAGGCCCCAGCCTCCAACTCCCTGGCCCCCTGTCCAGGGGTCAGCGTGCCCCTGGTAGAGGGCATCGAAGCCTCGCTGGTGGAAGTGGAACACAACCTGCCGAACACCGTGCGCTTCACCAGTAATGGCTTGGTTCTGGATGGGGGCACCGTGGTGTTGCGCTCGAACGGCACCGAACTGGAGCGCTGTGTGGTGGTCTCCCTGCCCCTGGGCGTGACGCGGGTCGGTCGCATGGCCTCCGGGTCCTGCCAAAGGGACATAAGTTTCTAAAGGGGTGGTACCCATGGCAACCCAACCCAGGCCGTCCAACGGCAACGGCTTCAGCCTTGTGGAACTGCTGCTGGCCCTCGGCTTGGCCCTGATCCTCGGCGGCGGCATCGCCCAAGTGCAGGTTGGCCTGCAGCGCAGCGCTGATTTGGCGATGCGGGTGATGCGAGAAAGACGTTTCCAGGACCGGACCCTCGATTTGATTCGCTCGGATGTGTTGCGGTCCCAAGCCATTGGTCTCGCTGGCGCCGCAACGGGCCCCTGCGGCCTGGGTGGCAGGCGATCGATTCTGGAATTGCAAACTGAAGCCGGAACCATCGTTTACAGCCAGGGGCCCCCCCCCAGTTCGATTTGGCGCGGAGAGGTGCTGATGCGCTGCGGTCCAGCATTCTCGTTAACCGGGGAAGTCAGTCTGGGCCAGTTTCAGAACCGCGTGCTGATTGATGGACTGCAAAGCGAAGGGTTTACAGCCACAAACCTTGATGGCACAAGGCTTCAATTGCGCCTAATTCAAGAGTTTATGGGGCCTAGTGGCCCTGTGATCCTTGAAAATGGAATTTTAACAACCATGCTCTAAGTAAAAATTCTACGCATCTTTTGCAACCACCAACCAGGCGCCAGGGGCTTTGGGGGGTAGGGGGCTAGGTAGGGGTTATGGTAAGAATCAAGGAGGTAGGAAGGTGACATGAGCCGGACCAACCAAAACCCGATCGCCCGCAGACGCAGGCCCCAGGCAGTTGTGTCTGGTGACTCTGGTTTTGTGCTGATCCTTGTGCTGCCGGTGGCCATGATGCTGATGATGACGGCCCTAAGCATGGTCACACGCAGCAACAGTGCCGCCGTTGCCGCTGCCCGGGAATCCAGGGCCCAGGCAGCCCGGATGGCTGCAGAGTATGGATTAAATCAGTTGATAGCACGAATAAACAACGAATATAATTGTGCCAATACTCCTCCATTGTCTCCTTTAAATGCCGACATTGAGGACTCATCACCTCCTGCCAGTTATACCATCACCTTCGTAAATCCATCAAATCTATGTGGCCCCCCCCCAGTGCAACCCTGCAATAGCAGCTCTATGTCGGACTTATCTGTAAACATAGAAGGTAGATTGACTATTAATTCCAATACTATTTATAAACAAGCAATCAGACGCACCCTTAGCATTTGTAGAATAACAATACCACCCAGTCCAGTTCCTCCAACACCATTCAGAGTAAGGGCCGTCAGGTAAAAATATGATAAACTTTTTTCCCGAAAAAACTCATTTAGACGGCACTAGTCGTCTCCATAAACCTAGGAATCAGGATAAAATCTTTAAGGTTTCATCCAGCCAAACTAAAGAATTTGGCTCTTCGATAATTGAACTACTTTTGGCCACAACCCTGGCGCTTGTTGCGGTTAATGCTTCGGCCAAATTAATCAATATACATAACACTAATGACTCCCATCGTACGGCTGCAGCCACAAATGTGATTAAAGTCGCCATCAGCAATGATTTGGCCTGGCTTCGGCAATATGCTGTTCTCTGGCGTATGCAAAAAGGTCCCTTTTCCGATCTGAAAACGGGATCAACAGACCGAGTCACCAATTTAACTAGTACGATTTATGCACAACGAACCAGTCCATCCAATGAATACGAACCACCCCCCGAATGCAGTTCCACTCAGATTACTGCTATGGCAGATCAATTCCAGGATGATGCTGCCAATTTATATACGCACCTGCCCTCAAACGATCAACCACCGAATCCAATCAATGACCCACCCAATACAGTCCCGACCGATGAAACAGAAATAACGATTAATCTGCCAAACTCGGCATCTGTTTATAGTCTGACAAGAACAATAAAACCTGACATCTACTTAAGAGGGGCCTTGATAATTACCTATACCCTTACTCAATCTAGCACCCAAATTTTCAACAGCTCTCTCTATCTGCCAGCAGCAGGTTGGTGCCCAACATGATTCGGAATTCAAACCGCTTCAATGCCCAGCACTCTAAAACTGGTTTCACATTGATTGAACTCCTGGTTGCAGTATCAATTTTAGGCATACTGGCTTCGATTAGCTTTAGATCCATACTTGGATTCTACGAACAACGCCGCCTTCGTAATGCTGCCCTGGAAGTGATGGACATGATCCGAGAAGGACGCCCCTCGGTTATGGCAGAAGGAACCACCGCGTGCATCAACCTAAACCCAAATGATATCAATAAGCGCCTGGTCTCAGGAGTCAAGGACATAGAGGTCAATCCCAAAAATAACAACGGCAACACTGTGCTCTGCTTCAGACCTGAAGGGTGGCCCTTAGCACCCAACGACTCTATTCTTCCGATGACGGTACCGATGACTCTGTTTATAAGCTCACCCGCAGTAGCTAGCCAAGGTAATTGGTGCATTCTCGTCACCCCCCTATTGGCTCAAACCCATCTTGGTTGGAGACCCAATGGCCAAGAAAATTGTAGCTTTGATCGAGCAGGAGGCTCGCTTTGATTATGGGTCAAGGGATTCTGAGCCTGACGATTCGGCGTCAACTGCTGGCTTGGCGATGCACATCTCATGTGCCAATTCACAGGATTACTCGGTGCAACGGCTTCAGTCTTGTGGAACTGATGATCGTGGGTGGCCTGACGGCGGTTGTTATCGCTGGACTTGGAGCCCTCACTTTGATTTCGGATGTGCGACTGGGGCGTCGCAGTAACAGCAATTCGATTCAAGAAGCCCAAGAACAGTGGGGTCGAGCGGTCAATTTTATTCAAAACGAGGTGGCTGATGATGCCGTCAGCCTCTCGGTGAGCCCTGGGGATAGATGCGATGGGCACGACCTCGATCCCCGCTTGGTGGTCAACATTGCACCCGCAAGAAGTATTGTATATGGTGTTCGTGAGCGGACAGAAAACGAAGTCGAAGCAGGACTTTATCGCGGCCCCAATCTCCTGGTTCGTTGTGGACCCCCCCCTGGTGAGACGACGCCCCGAAGCGAGACAGTTCTCTTAGATCGCCTGTCAGAGGATGACCCACTTCGTGTTCGATTGCTGGCGGCTCCGACCCCCGACAACCTAGTCTATGACGCCGAGCTCACGATCAACATCATAACTGGCACCAACAGCACATACGCCGGGGACCAACCTTTCCGAGTGCATGTCCAACGCACTCCCTGATATTACACTTGCTGCGATGCATCCATCAGCACCTACTCCCCCATTGAATCCCGCCAGCGATAGCGAGATCGTTCTGAAGGCGACTGAGCTAGTCACCCAAGGCGATATCGATCAAGCCGAACAGCTGCTGCGCCAGTTGGTCAACTCAGGCTGCTCCCTACCCATGGCCTGGATGAATTTGGGGGTAATCGTGGGGAATCGCGGCGATAAGGATGAGCGCTTGATGCTTTTCCACCAAGCCTTGGAGCTGGACCCCCACAACTCCAATATCCTGCTCAACCTGGCCACCGCCAACTACGAGAACGGCGATTTCGACGGCGCCGAAGCGCTGATCCGCCAGGTTCTGCATCAGAATGGCGAGTTGGTGGCTGCCCACCACAGCTTGGGGGTGGTGCTGGCCAAAGCCGGCCGGACCAGCGAGGCCAGTTTGGCCCTTGCTAGAGCTCTGGAGCTGGATCCGAGCCATTGGCAAAGCCTGGATCAACTCACTGATTTGAACTCGGCGGCAGACCTGGAGCTTGCCGAAGCTGGCTACCGGCGGCTGATCGCCGCCGAACCCGACGATTGCTCACTGCACCGCAAACTTGCTGTCAATCTCGGGCACCAACTTCGTATCCCAGAGGCCATCAAGAGTTTTCGCACCGCCCTGAATCTCAATGATGCCGATGCAAAATCCCTAATTGGCCTCGGCCTGATATTGCTTGATCAAGGCCAAGCCGATGAATCCTTGGTTCTTTTTTTACAAGCGCTAGCCCTAGACCCCGACAATGTCAATGCCCTGGCCTGTAATGGATTAGCTTTATACGCCATGGGGCAGCAAATCCAGGCTATAGAAATGTTGGATCGCGCCTTGGAGAGAGGGGCAGAACGGGCTGATATCTTAAATGTCAAAGGTGATTGCCACTCTGAAATAGGCCAATTAGACCAAGCCCAGGCAAGTTATGAAAAAGCGCTTGAACTGGAACCCACTAATCCGGTATTCCAATTTAATTTGGCCAACACCTTAAGGAGTCGAGGTGATCTGGAAGCATCTCGAATCGCCCTTGATGAACTTCTTGCTGAAGACCCCCTGGATCTGGCCCTGTTCAGCGCCCAGATGTTTTTGTATTCGGTGGCTTCAGAGCGATGGGCGCCGGCGGCCCTAGAGCTGGGCCAACGCTTTTGGCCCGAATGGACCCAGGCCTTTGCCCCCGAGATCGACCCCTCAAGCACCGACAACTTGGCTATCGATGAAGTCAGTAATGACATCAGCACCCTGGTTGACAGCGCCGATCCCAGTCGCTGTGGCAAGGTGCGTGTTGGCATCCTTAGCGGCGATTTAGGCGGTCATGTTGTAGGCGGCTTCCTTGCCGCTTTTCTAGAGCACTACGACCACGACAAACTGCATATTGAACTGCTGTCGATGCGGCGGCGCTACGAATCGCGCAGTGAAGAATTGATCGCCTTAGCCGATGGTGCCTTAAGCCTCGAAGGTTTAAGCGACCTCCAAGCCCGCGAACTGCTGCGCAGTCGCAATTACGATCTAATTTTAGAGACCTCTGGGTATACCAGACACGGTGGCATTAAACTGCTAGCCCAACGCTGCGCACCAGTGCAATGTCATTACATTGGTTATCACGCTACCACCGCCCTGCCTGGGATGGATTATTTTATCGGTGATCAGCAAACCGCCGATCCCGCCTTCCAGGATCAATTTAGCGAACAGCTTTGGCAGCTGCCCCGACCCTGGCTGGCCTATCCCAAGCATCAGATCTTCCCCGCAGCCGAGCAGCTAGCTGCCACCGACCTGCCCGTGCTGGGGGCTTTCAGTCAAGTGGGCAAGATTCGAGCCGAAACCCTCAGCTTTTGGGGACCCGCCCTAAAAAAAGTACCGGACAGCCTGCTGTTAATTAAAGACCGATGCACTGTAGATCCAATTGTTTGTCAACGTATCACCGACGTGCTGGCCAAAGAGCACGATGTTGATCCGCAGCGACTGCGGTTCTTACCGTTGATGGGCGAATGGAATGACCATGTCGATTGCTATAACATTCTTGACGTGGCTTTGGATACGACCCCCTGGAGCAGCGCCACCACCGGCTTTGAAGCTCTGGCTATGGGGGCACCCTTGGTGGCCATCAAGGGAGGCTGTACAGCTGCTCGCATGAGCACCTCCTTAGTCCAGGGTCTGGGACGGCCGGAGTGGGTGGCTCGCACCCCGGATGAGTTTGCCGCAATCGTGGCCGATCTCTGCTCCGATTTACCTGCCCTACGGGCCGGGAAACAGGAACGCCAACGTCAAGCCCAGAACAGCATTTTGTTTGATGGTAAGGACCTGGCCCAGCACCTGCAGGCAGCCCTGATAGCCATGGCAAATAAGGCAAAACGGGCCTAAATCCAGCCCTTAGGAAGTGCGGCCATTGATTGTGCAACTCAACTGACCCAACTCGGAAACTGCGATTAAGACGCCGGTGCCACCGGCATTGCTCTGCTCCAGACAACGCAAACCACTGCTGACCGGACCAAAATCGGGGCCCCAGCTATGTGCGTATAGCGAAGACCCGTCGGTCTCGCATTGAGGTGTCGGTTGCTCGCCAATCCCACCAGATATTACCCAGGTTGCACATTCTTTTGCCTTGGCCAATTGCCCACCAATAGTGGCCCCGGCTGCAGCGGCAGCCCTGGCTTGCAGGTAGCGGGGCAGCGCGACGGCTGAAAGCAGACCCACTATGCCGACAACGATCATCAGCTCTACCAAAGTGAAGCCTCTGGCACCAGGACGAGATCTCTTAAAACTGTCCAGAAATTCCAACTGCAGCTTGGTTTGCATTCAGAAAAATCCGTGGTGATAGTAGTTATAGAATTTTAGCAGATTATCCCAACAACTGCTGAGTGAGCTTGCTATGAGCTTGCCAAAATTTCAGCTGTCGCCAAGGGGTCTCAAGGAAAAAAACCGGGGGTGTAGGGCCCCCGGTTGCCTTGTGAATAGGTAGATTAATACCTAGACTATGTTGCCGACATTACGCAGGAAAGTTCACCATTTGATCCCACACTAATGGTGGCCGATTTGGCCCCGGCGCTTGTCGCGTTGAGGCACCTCAGGCCAGCGACTGTCTGGTTGTACTGAGACCAGTTAGCAACAAAGCTGCCACCAGCAGCGGCACCACTAGCGGCAGGAGCATCGTTACAGCCGGACACGGTTGGCTTTTGGCCCACACCGCCGGAGGCGTGATATGTGGAACATTCCTTAGCCAAAGCAACAGCCTCAGCGATTGCAGAACCAGCGCCGGCGGCGGCACGGGCGGCCAGGTAACGGGGCAGGGCAACGGCAGAGAGGATGCCGACCACAGCCACAACGATCATGAGTTCGATCAGGGTGAAACCCTTAGCGAGCACATTGCCGGACTTGCGCTGACCAAGACTGCGCAGCAGTTCGAGTTGCAGACGAGTTTTGACGAGAGGTGAATTCATGGGAAGAGCCCCAGGGGGGATCTGTTGACGTATCCATGAATACCACGGCCTGAACGCTGCAAGCAACTGCGTGGTTTTATAGAAATTAAGCCAAAAACTTACGGCACTATTTAAAAGTCTTCTGGTTTTATTCAAGATTCCTGCTTAACAGTGGACGGAGTAAGCGATTGGCATACTCACAAGTGGGTATGTTTGGATTCAACATTGATCATGGTTGGGGCAATTTACTCTAAAAACAACTAAGACTCGGGGATAGCCTGAACATTGCGATCGCAGGCTGCGTCGCTGACCCTCGGCCACGAAGGTTCGGTAAACACTACTAAAGCAACTTGGCAGGGGCTCAATTCAATCCCGACAAACGTTCGCTCCCCACCCCGGCCGCTCGCCCTAGGTTTCGCCAAACTTGGTCGCCCCCCCCATGTCGAGGCCCGCCGCCGGTATCCAGGGATTCAGCCTTTCGCAGCGCATGACGCGCTGGGGTGTGGTGATCGTGATGATCTATGTCCTGGCGGCCCTGCTCGTCCCTGTTCTGCTTCACCTCGGCTGGCTTGACGATCCCAATGCCGGCCTCGACAACCCCATCTATGCCCCGCCCAGCGCCAGCCACTGGTGCGGCACCGATCGCCTGGGGAGGGACGTTTGTACCCGCACCCTGGCTGGCAGCGGAGTCGCCCTGCAGGTGGTGGTGGTGGCCCTGCTGGTGGCCCTGTTGATCGGGGTCCCCCTCGGCATGGCCAGTGGCTACTTGGGCGGAGCCGTAGATCGGGTCCTGGTGCTGCTGATGGACACCCTTTACACCTTGCCGGTGTTGTTGTTGTCGGTGGTGCTGGCGTTTCTGCTGGGCAGAGGCCTGCTGAACGCCGCCGCCGCCCTCTGTGTCGTTTACGTGCCCCAGTACTTCCGGGTGGTGCGCAACCAAAGCGCCCAGGTCAAAGCCGAACCCTTTGTGGAAGCGGCCCGCTCCCTCGGCGCCGGACCGGGCTGGGTGCTGCGCCGCTATCTGTTTCGCAACGTCATCACTTCGGTGCCGGTGCTGCTGACCCTCAATGCCGCCGATGCCGTACTAGTGCTTGGCGGGCTGGGCTTTCTAGGGCTCGGGTTGCCCGAGACCGTGCCCGAATGGGGTGGTGATTTGCAGCAGGCACTGACGGCCGTCCCCACCGGCGTCTGGTGGACGGCCCTCTATCCCGGTTTAGCGATGTTTGTGTTGGTGTTAGGTCTGTCCTTCCTCGGCGAAGGCCTGGAGCAATGGCTTGCGGGCCCCTCCAGGCGCTCCTGATCGCTCAAGTTGGGCACCCCCCGCCGGGGCAGCGAGGCCCGCAAGGGCCGCCCCGATCCTCTGGGCCAAGGCTCCGTAATCGCCACGCTGCCTCACCTCGCGCTGCAAGGTCGTGGCAATTTCAAGCCGTTCGGCCCGATGGTCCGGGTGACCGTAGTAATCGAGCTTGTGGTGCAGCTCTTCGAGACTGCGGAAGCTGATGGCCTCAGCCACCGCAGTGATCGCCCCCAGCCCCTCTTTCCAATCGGTGAGAGGGAAACCTCCTGCGGCCGCCACATCCAGGACCCGGTTGCTGACGGCTTGGTCGAACTGCAAAGCGGTGATATTGAGGCTGATCAGCGACGAGCGATACACCGCCGCGCTGGCGGCCACCGAGGTTGTCGCCGGATGGCCGCGCCGCAGACCAACCGCTGGAGCTGGGGCTGGGGCTGGCCAGCTGGCGCATAGCCGCTCAGCCTCGGGACCGTAGAGATCGAGGGGACGCTTCCCCAAACGCTGCAGCACCTCTCCGCGAAACTGCAACGAGTGCCTGTGAACCAGCGACCGGTAGAAGGCCTTCGCCGCCAACTGCTGCAGCGCCGCAGCTTCGGGACCACAGCAGCGCTGGGCGTAGGCCAGGGCGCCGGGTTCAATGGGATGGTCGAACTGCCGCAAACGGCGCCACAAATCAGCCTGTAGCTCTGATGCCAGCTCAGGGGGCTGGTTGTTCCAATCAAAGCCGGGATGCACATGGCCGATGAAGCAGACCTCCCGGCGCAATCGGGCACCGGCCGGTGGCTCGTAGGGGCCCTCGCCGATGGCAAACAGGGGCGAGGTGGCCAGATTCAGGTGCCCCAGCTCCCGGGCATTGCGCGGCTCAAGACAAAAATGGTGGGAACGGGCGGCGGTGGCGATGTAGCTGCCAAGGGCAGCCTCAATGCGCTGCCGGGAAGGATGGGTGCCTAGGCAGTCTTCGTAGTGCAGAAAAACCAAGGGTGCCTTGGCCTGTTCGTAGAGAAAAGTGCCCCGCCCCAGCTCGAAGCCGGCCAGCAGGCTGATCGGACTGACGATGATCAGGGCATCGGCCTCAAGGCAGTTCAGCCGATCCCAAAACAAGGCACGACGCAGGTCCACCTCAGCTACCCCCCCCAGGTCCAGCCGCGTCAAGTTGCCATCTGAGGACCCATCTGGGGACCCAGCAAAGGACCCAGCGATGAAATCGGTCGGATCCAGCAGGCTGATGCGATGGCCCGCCCCCACCAAAGCCCGGCAGAGTCCGGCGATCAGCCGCTGGTAGATGGGGGTGGGACTCTGCTCAAGAACGAGGTGCATGGCAGCGGCCCGCCGGGGAACCTATGCTGAAAAAAACTTGCTCTTTTTCGGGAATGCCCCTGTGGCTTGACCTGCTGTTTCTTGGTCTGGCTGTTTTGTTGTGGACCAAGGGAGGGCGCCAGCTAGACGATGTGGTGATGATGCTGATGCGCATTTTGGCGGTGGCCTTCGCCCTAGTGGTGCTGCTTGGCGGCCGCCTACTGCTGCTGGAGATCGCTTTGTTGCTCTTGGTGCTCTGGCTTCCCAGTGTCCGCGGCCTGGAAAGCGGTTCTCGCTTCTATTAACTCCCCTCATTGGCGCCCCTTGTTGGCGGCACTTGATCAGTGGGGCAACCTGACATCCCTCGGCAGGGACTCGGCAATCTCTCCTGCGGCGGTCAGGTCAGGATAAGGCCGTCCTTGCTGATCACACCAACGGGCCACCTGGGGATAGGACCAGGCAAAAAGCTGGCGACCATAGTGATCGGCACTAAGTCCCTCTCCGTGCTCGGGCACCACGCCGGCAGTTTGGCGCTGGCGCAAGGCCTCGAATAAAAGAATCGCCGCCGCTACGGAAACATTTAGGGACTGCACCATGCCCCGCATCGGAATAAACAGGGATTGATCAACAAGCGATGCGGCTGTCTCACTGAGTCCCCACTTCTCGGCACCAAGCACAAAGGCCGTGGGACCGGTAAAATCACAATCGCGATAATCAATGGCGCAGCGGCCCAGGTGGGTGCCATACAAGCGAAAGCCGCGTTGCTTGAGTTCGGCCATGGCCGCTTCGGTGTTGGCGTGCAGCTTGAGAGGCACCCATTTCTGACTTCCCTGGGCCGTGCTGTTGAACGTGGGCAGACGGCCGGCGCGGCAGACCGCGTGGGCCTCCAACGCCCCCACCGCATCGCAACTACGCAGGATCGCCGAAAGATTGTGCGGTTTCTCCACCTGCTCTAAAAAAACGGTGAGGTCCGCCATGCGGTGATCAAGGACCGACTGGAGACGTTCGAAACGGCGTGAAAGCAGGGGCATGGTTAAAAGCCGCCAGACGGCTCCTCCAGGATGGCTCTGCGTCCCATGATGGAGCCGATGAAGGAAACCAGCTTCGACCGAAGGGTCTACGAACAAGTCGCCCGCATCCCCTTCGGCCAACTGGCCACCTATGGCCAGATCGCGGAACTCATGGGCGAATGGGGATGCGCCAGGCAAGTTGGTTGGGCCCTCAGGCGGCTGCCCCTACCTTCGCCCCTGCCCTGGCACCGGGTGGTCAATGCCCAGGGTCGCCTCGCCATGACCGTATCGCGCCAAGGCAGCGACTGGATGCAGAGAGATCTGCTGCTGGCCGAGG
>JBILDB010000394.1:0-2559 GCA_044352805.1 Cyanobium sp. | reverse complement strand
GGGGCGACGCCGATCAAACGGGCATCCCGGGCCTTGGCCTCCTGGGCATTGGAGAGCACCTTTTCAAACACCGTCCCCGGCACGGCAATCGACACCACGGGAACGCGGGCATCAAGCAAGGCGATAGGACCATGCTTCATCTCACCGGCCGGGTAGCCCTCGGCATGGATATAGCTGATTTCCTTGAGCTTGAGGGCCCCCTCCATGGCAATTGGATAGTTAATGCCCCTGCCCAGGAAAATGACATCCTGGGTATCACTGAACAGATGGGCCAGCTCGGCGCAACGGCGGTCGTGGTCCTCCACAAGCGCCTGCAACTGGGCCGGCAATTCCCGTAACTGGGCGACGAGGGCCAGCAGCCGCCCGTGATCCGGCAGCCCCGGCTGCCGCAGCCCCGCCGCTGCCCGCCGCTCAGCGAAGGCCAAGGCGAGGCCATAGAAGGCCAACAGCTGGCCCATGAAGGTCTTGGTGGCGGCCACTCCCACTTCGATCCCGGCGCCAATATCCAGAATGTGGCTCACCTGCCGCCCCAGCGAACTTTCGGGCCGGTTGGTAATCCCCAGCATGCGCGGGGCATAGGCCGGGTCACCGTGACGCTGGCGTCGGTCCTGTTCCATGATCAGGGCCGCGAGGGTATCGGCGGTCTCGCCGGACTGGGTGACGCCGATCGTGAGCATCTGAGGCGAAAGGGGCGGCGGTGCGTAGCGGAATTCACTCGCATAAAACACAGTCGTGGGCAGGCCGGCCACCTGCTCCAACAGGTAGGCACCCACTTGGGCCGCATGGCGACTGGTGCCGCAGGCCAGGATCTGGATCCGCTCCACACCGCTGTAGACCTCCTCATCGAGGGGTAAGGCCACCAAGGCTCCCTCGGGCAGGTGGCGGGCCACCCACAGCGCGGCGGTCTCGGGCTGCTCATGGATCTCCTTGAGCATGAAATGGCGGAAGCTGCGCTTGTCCGCCACGTGTTCGGTGCCACTCAGCAGGCTGGGGTTGCGCTGCACCCGCTCACCGGTGGCGTTGTACAGCTCGATGCCCAGGGGGGTCAGCAACGCCACCTCGCCGTCTTCCATCGGCAGGATCGTGCGGGTGAAGCCAGCCAGGGCGGGCGTATCGCTGGCGCAGAGAAACTCTCCCTCCCCCAGACCAATCAGCAGTGGGGCCTGGCGCCGCGCCACCACCAGGGCCCCGGGCACCCGGGCCCAGACCACCGCCAGGGCGTAGGCCCCCTGCAACCGGGGCAACACCTCTTGCAGGGCTCTCAGCAGCAGGGCCGCATCGACCTGATTGCCCTCTCTCTCCAGCGCCTCCAAGCGACGGGCCAAGAGATGGGGAATGACCTCGGTATCCGTGTCAGAACGGAACACCACCCCCTCGGCCTGGAGGAGATCGCGCAAGCTGCGGTGATTTTCGATGATGCCGTTCTGAACAACGGCCAGTTGGCCACTGCCATCTAAATGGGGATGGGCATTGCGTTCTTCCGGTTTGCCGTGGGTCGCCCAGCGGGTATGGCCGATGCCGCAATGGCCGGGGGCACCCTGCTCTTCCCAACGGGCCGTCAGGTTGAGCAACTTGCCCTCGGCCTTGAGGCAATGCAGTCGCCCTTGGGGAGCCCCGCCCGCATCCGGCAGGGCCTCCACCGTGGCGATACCGGCGGAGTCATAACCGCGGTATTCGAGCTGTCGCAACCCCTCCAGCAACTGGGGCGCAGCCTCTCTCGAACCGATCAGGGCAACGATGCCGCACATGGGGGAAGGGGAGCGCCACACACAAAAAAGCCCGGCGCAGGCCGGGCATGAGCTTATGGCGGCTGGCTACCGGTTTCAGTAGGCGAGGCCCAGGGAGCGCGAGGTCTCGTCACCCAGATAGACGCGGATGCTGAGGAAGTCAGTTGGACAAGCGGTCTCGCAGCGCTTGCAACCGACACAATCTTCGGTGCGAGGCGAAGAGGCGATCTGGCCAGCCTTGCAGCCGTCCCAGGGAACCATTTCCAGTACATCGAGGGGGCAGGCCCGGACGCACTGGGTGCAGCCGATGCAGGTGTCGTAGATCTTGACGGCGTGAGACATGGGCCTTGTTGCGGCTGGGCCGGTGAACGGACGGCGTGGAGTCAAGGTACCGGCAGGAGCGGGAACCAAGGGTGCGCGCCGGGAAGCCCGTCACCCTTGTTCATACGGCGCGGGGGCCAGGTCCTGGACGACCCGTAGGATGCCAACCACTGTCTCCAGCGGCCATGTCCCAGGAAGCGATCTTCGAGAAAGTCCGTTCGATCGTTGCCGATCAACTCAGCGTCGATGCCGCTGAAGTGAAACCCGAATCGAATTTTCAAAACGACCTGGGCGCGGACTCCCTCGACACCGTCGAACTGGTCATGGCCCTGGAGGAATCCTTCGACATCGAAATTCCCGATGAGGCCGCAGAAGGCATCACCACCGTTGGCGATGCCGTTAAGTACATCCTCGAAAAACAGGCCTGATCGTCCATGGTGGAGGCACTCCGCCGCGTCGTGGTCACCGGTCTGGGAGCGGTCACGCCGATCGGCAACGATGTGGCCCAGTA
>JBILDB010000084.1:0-8485 GCA_044352805.1 Cyanobium sp. | reverse complement strand
AGGAATCGCTGCACCACGCCGACACCTTGTTCGCCTTTTTTGTGGATCACGGCATTCGCGATGTGGCTTTCAACATGGAGGAGACCGAGGGCGAAAATGCCGCCTCCAGCCTTGGCCAGCCCCAATCCGAGGCCCTCTACACCGCCTTCCTGACGCGCTTCTGGCAGCTCTGGCAGGAACGGCCCCAGGATCTGCGCGTGCGGGAGTTTGAGGGCCTCTGCCAACTGGCCCAGAGCGACAGCCGCGTCGAGCGCACCGACATGAACAATCCCTTCGCCATCGTTAATGTCGATTCCCGTGGCCATTTCTCCACCTTCGATCCGGAGCTGCTGTCGGTGCAAACCGAGGAATACGGCGATTTTGTGCTCGGCCATGTGATGCAAGACAGCCTGGTTTCGATCGTGGCCAGCGACAAATTCCAGCGCATCTTGAGGGATCTGCGCTCTGGCATCGAGCGCTGCCGGGCGGAATGTGACTACTTCGGGGTGTGCGGTGGTGGCGCCGGCAGCAACAAGTATTGGGAGCAGGGCAGCTTTGACTGCACCGAGACCCAGGCCTGCCGCTTCCGCGTCAAGCTCACCAGCGAGGTGGTGCTCTCGGGTCTGGAGACCATGCTGGAGTTGCCCGCCGCGCCCGTCAGCTGATTTCCCGCGCTCCGCCGCCTGACGGTGGATGATCCCTGGGTCTGCCCGCCGTCCCCAGCTCCCTTTCACCATGCTGTCGGTTTTCCATCGCCTCTCCGAACGGCTGCAGCTGGCCCTGGATCTTTCCTTTCCTGAGCAAGCGGCGGCGGCCCGGGCGGCGGGTCGGCCCCTGGATCCCCAGCTGGTGGCCGCCAGCAAGCCCGAATTCGGCGACTTCCAGGCCAATGGGGCCCTGGCCCTGGCCAAGCCGCTGCGACGCTCGCCCCGGGACGTGGCTGCGGCGATCCAGGCCCAGTTGCTGCTGGATGGCCCTTTCTTGGAGCTCTGCTTAGAGCCGGAGATTGCCGGCCCAGGCTTCCTCAACCTGCGCCTGCGGCCCGAGGCCCTGGCGGCGGAGGTGGCCGCCCGCCTGGCCGATCCCCAGCGGCTGGGGGTGCCTTCTGTGGGGCCCGGGACGGCGCCGGTCATCGTCGATTTCTCCAGCCCCAACATCGCCAAGGAGATGCACGTGGGCCATCTGCGCTCGACGATCATTGGCGATGCCCTGGCGCGGGTGCTGGAGTTCCGCGGCCACCAGGTGTTGCGCCTCAACCATGTGGGCGACTGGGGCACCCAATTCGGCATGCTGATCACCCATCTCAAGCAGGTGGCGCCCCAGGCCCTCACCACCGCCGATGCGGTCGATCTGGGCGATCTGGTGGCCTTCTATCGCCAGGCCAAGGCCCGCTTTGATGCCGATGAAACCTTCCAGACCACCGCCCGCGAGGAGGTGGTGCGGCTGCAGAGCGGCGATCCGGTCAGCCGCCGGGCCTGGCAGTTGCTGTGTGAGCAATCGCGGCGCGAATTCCAGGCCATCTACGACCGCCTCGATATCCGTCTGATCGAACGGGGCGAATCCTTCTACAACCCCTATCTGGAGGCCGTGGTGGCCGACCTCGATGCCGCGGGGTTGCTGGTGCTCGATGAGGGTGCCCAGTGCGTCTTTCTCGAAGGGGTGAGCGGTAAGGAGGGCAAACCGCTGCCGGTGATCGTGCAAAAAAGCGATGGCGGCTTCAACTACGCCACCACCGATCTGGCCGCGATTCGCTATCGCTTTGCTGCCCCACCCGCCGGTGACGGCGCCCACCGGGTCATCTACGTCACCGATGCCGGCCAGGCCAGCCACTTCGCCGGCGTGTTCCAGGTGGCCCGGCGGGCCGGTTGGATTCCAGAGGAGGCGCGGCTGGAGCACGTGCCCTTTGGCCTGGTGCAGGGGGAGGATGGCAAGAAGCTCAAGACCCGCTCCGGCGACACCGTGCGTCTCAAGGATCTGCTCGATGAAGCCGTCGAGCGCTGCGAGGCCGACCTGCGCCGCCGCCTGGCCGAGGAGGGCCGCGCTGAGAGTGAGGAGTTCATTCACCACGTCGCCACCACCGTGGGACTGGCGGCGGTCAAATATGCCGACCTCAGCTCGAACCGCACCACCAACTACCAGTTCAGCTTTGATCGCATGTTGGCCCTGCAGGGCAACACGGCCCCCTATTTGCTGTATGCGGTGGTGCGTATCGCCGGGATTGCCCGCAAGGGGGGAGATGTTGCTAACACGGGTGAGGCGGATGAAATCACCGGCGTTTTTGCGGATTCAGACCATCCGCTTCACTTCAGCGAACCCCAGGAATGGGCCCTGGTGCGCCAGTTGCTCGATTTCGATGCGGTGATCGCCGCCGTGGAAGATGAACTGCTGCCCAACCGGCTCTGCACTTATTTGTTTGAGCTCAGCCAGGTGTTCAACCGCTTCTACGACCAGGTGCCGGTGCTCAAGGCCCCGCCAGCGGCGCGGCAGTCCCGGTTGGCCCTCTGCCGCCTCACGGCCGACACCCTCAAGCTGGGCCTCGGCCTGCTGGGTATTGCCACCCTGGAGCGGATGTGAGGCTGGGGCTGCAAGCAAAGTGCAGGCAGCACACGGGTTGGATAACAAAAGCCGATAAGCTGGGCTTGTAGTCCTGTAATTAAAGCCTGCATTTTAAGTCTGCATTTTAAGTCTGTATTTTAAATCTGCGTTTTAAATGCAGTCTTTAGATTGGTTAGGCTTGTATTCGACCTTGCTCGTCGGGGCCGGCCCTGCCTGTCACCATTGTTGTTTGGAGAGTTGTGATGAAGCGAAGTGTTGGCATCATCGGCACCGGCCGGGTCGGATCTAGCGTGGCCCTCTGCACGTTGCACTCGGGAGTCGTTGATGAGTTGCTGCTCAACGACCTCAAGACGGAGCTGGTGGAGGGGGAGGCGATGGATCTGGCCCATGGGGCTTCCTATTACCCCACCGCCGCCGTGCGCTCGGCCACTGATGTCGAAATGTTGGCTACGGATGCGATTGTGATTTCGGCCGGGCGCGGCAGCAAACCCGGTGAATCCCGCCTGCAGTTGTTGCACGAAAATGTGGCACGGATCAAGGCGATTGGCGCAAGGCTCACCGGCTATGGCGGCACCATCGTCATGGTGACCAATCCCGTGGATATCTTGACATCAGTAATGGCAGAAATCTCTGGGTTGCCCCTGGCGCGGGTGGTCGGCACCGGCACGATGTTGGATACGGCCCGCCTGCGTCAGGTGCTGGGTCGGGTGTTGCGGCTCGATCCCCATTCGGTCGATGCCCAGGTGTTGGGGGAGCACGGCGATTCGGAGGTGGTTCTCTGGTCTGGCGTCCGCATCGGTGGAGTGCCGCTGCGCAGCTGGCCGGGCTGGGACCGGTCCCAGGAGCCGCTCCTGGCCAAGGAGGTGAGCCTGGCCGCAGATCAAATCATTCGGCGCAAAGGCGCCACGAACCACGCCATCGGTCTGGTGACGGCGGAATTGTTGCGATGCCTGTTGCGGGGAGAGCGCCGGGTGTTGACGGTCTCCCGCGTGCAGGCGGGCGCCCTGGGCCTTTGGGGTGTGGCCCTGTCGCTGCCGACGGTGGTCAGCAGCGAAGGGGCAATCGAGGTTCTGGAGCCAGACATGGACCAGGACGAGCACGACCTGCTGGAGCGGTCGGCCGAGGTGCTGCGCCGGGGTTATCGCGAGGCGATGAAGCTCGCCGGCGGGGCTCAAGCCGCCGGCTAGGAGGCGGGAATGTTCAGCCGTAGTCAGCACGATGGCGTCGACGATCGTACGGGCCTGGTTCAGGACGACCTCGCTTTGGCCGTGGGTCTCTAGAAATACGGTCGGCTCAACAGTCCCAGAGTTCCGCCAGTTCCAGCCGCAGCCCCGGCAACAGGTCGCCGCCCTCCAGCACCTCGGCCGCTTCGATCCGTTGCAACTGCCCCGGCCCGGAGCCCTCTGCACCAGCCTGCCAGATCTCTACTGCCCGCTGCTGCGGAATCAACAGCCAGCCCAACTGGGCGCCATTAGCGAAGTATGCGGCCATCTTGCGGCGCAGGGCCTGAACGCCCCGGGGCCCCCCATCCGAGGGACTCACCAGCTCCACCACCAGATCGGGGCACAGCGGCGGAAAACCGCTGCGTTGATGCGGTGTGAGGGCCTGCCAACGCTCCAGCCGCACCAGGGACGCATCCGGGCTGAGCACCGAGCCATCGGGGAGGCGGAAGCCTCCGGAGCTGTCGAAGGCCTTCCATGCCCCATCGCTGAGCGCCCAGATCTGCAGGCGGGTGTTGAGGAGGTTGTTGCGGGCGCTGGTTTCTCCACCGGTTGGCGTCATCTCGATCACCTGGCCATCGGCCGTGAGTTCCAGCACCGCCCCAGGGTTCGCAGCACACACAAGGGCGAATTGCTGAGGCGACAGCCGCAGATCCGCTGGCAGTAGCAGGGGATGAAGCTCGCTGCCGGGGGCCTGGGGGGTGGCGGCAGCGGCTTGGGCGAATGTCATCTCCCTAGCGGATCATGGAATACAGGTTAGGAGCCGCCGCCATCTAGCGTCTGGGAATGGATCGACCCGCTGCACCCCAGGCGGCCCCGCCGGCTCCACCGGCCTCCGCAGCTCCACTGGCCCCCGCGCCGCCGCCGGCGCGACCCGAGGTGGAGTGCCTGCAGGCTTATAGCGCTCCCCTGGAGGGCCGGCGGGGAATGCTGCGGCTCGATTTCAACGAGAACACCGTGGGTCCCAGTCCCAAGGTGGTGCAGGCGATTCGGGCGATGCCGGCCGAGCATTTCGCCATCTATCCCGAATACGACGGCCTCCAGGCGGCGGTGGCGGCCTCCTTGCTGCGCACTTCTGGTTTGGAGGCGGGTCGGGGGGGGCTGGAGCCCCATCACATCGGCCTGTTCAACGGCGTCGATGCGGCCCTGCACGCGGTGTTCCAGGCCTACGGGGCTCCCGGCGATCGCCTGCTCACCACCAGCCCCACCTTTGGCTACTACTCCCCCTGCGCCCGCATGCAGGGCATGGCGATCGAGGCGATTTCCTATCTCAATCACGATTTCGCCTTCCCCTTCGAGGCGATCCGCGCCGCCTTGACGCACGGCGATGCCGCTCTGGTCAGCGAGTCCCAGCCATGGGCCCCGCCGCGCCTGCTGCTGATCTGCAATCCCAATAACCCCACCGGCACTCGCTTGGCGTCCGAGCGGATCCTGGAGCTGGCGGCGGCCTCACCTGCCACCCTCGTGGTCGTCGATGAGCTCTACGAGGCCTTCAGCGGCGACAGCGTGCTGCCCCTGCTTTTGGCTGGCGCTGGCGGCGCCGAATCCGCCCAGGCGCCAGGGGCGCAGGCGCCAGGGGCGGCCGACCCCTTTGCCGCCTTCCCCAACCTGCTGGTGCTGCGCTCCCTTTCCAAAACGGCAGGTCTGGCGGGGTTGCGCATCGGCTTTGCCATCGGCCATCCCGCCGTGGTGGATCGGATCGGACGGGTCACCGGGCCCTACGACATCAACAGCCTTGCCGTGACCGCCGCCTATGCGGCCCTCGACGACCAGGCCTATGTCGATGACTTGGTGGCTGAGGTTTTGGCGGCCAAGGCTTTGCTGCAGCAGCGTCTAACGGCGGGAGGGTGGCGTCACCAGGGGGAAGGGGGCAACTATCTGCTGCTCTGGCCCCGGGCCCGGGGGGCCGCCGCCGTCGAACAGCGGCTCAGGGATGCCGGCATCCTGGTGCGCTCGATGGCGGGCAAGCCCCTCATCGACGGCAGCCTGCGGGTCAGCATCGGCACCAGCGCCCAGATGGAGCAGTTCTGGAGCGCCTGGCAACAGGCCGATTCCTGAAGTCCCCTGGCCGGCAACCCCAGGGGGTGCTGCCGCAGCGCCCTTGGGGCGTTTCAGGTCGTGGCCTGGGTTAGAAAGTTGGCCAGCAACTGGTGACCCGCCTGGGTCAGCACGCTTTCGGGGTGGAATTGCACCCCCTGCAGGGCGTGGTGCTGACGGTGTTTCAGGCCCATGATCGTGCCGTCCTCCAGCCAGGCCGTCACCTCCAGGCATGCCGGCAGGCTGGATCGCTCAGCGATGAGGCTGTGGTACCGGGTGGCGGTGAGGGGATCGGGCAAACCCGAGAAGACCCCTGCGTTGTTGTGGTGGACGGGGGAGGTTTTGCCATGCATCAGCTGGGGGGCCCGCACCACCCGGCCGCCGAAGGCCTGGGCCAGGCACTGGTGGCCCAGGCAGACCCCCAGAATTGGCACGCTGGCCCCCAGCTGCTGGATCACCTCCAGACAAACCCCAGCCTGATCAGGGTCCCCCGGACCCGGTGAGATCAAGATCGCGGCTGGATTGAGGCGCTTGATCGCCTCCAGGTTGAGGGCATCGTTGCGTTCCACCCTCAGATCGGCCGCCAGGGGATGGTCGGCGGCTAATTCGCCGAGGTATTGGACCAGGTTGTAAGTGAAGCTGTCGTAGTTATCGAGAACCAGAAGCATGGGGCGCCACGGCGGGCGATAGTGGCCCCATTCAAAGCCCGAGGCGGGTCACCAGGGGCGGCACCAGCAGCAACGCCGCGATCAGCATCGAGGCCAGGGCCGCCACCAGCACGGCAGCTGCGGCGCAATCTTTGGCGATGCGGGCTAAGGGGTGATATTTACGGCCAATTGCCAGGTCGACCACTGCTTCGGTGGCGGTGTTCAGCAGTTCCAACACCAGCACCGCCGTCACGGTCAGCACCAGCAGGGCCAGGCGGTCCAGGCTGAGCTGCAGCCACAGGCCCAGGCCAAAGGCGAAGCTGCCGATAAAGACATGGATGCGGAAATTCCGCTGGCTGACAAAGCTATAGGCCAGACCCTGGGCCGCATAGCGAAAGCTGGAGGGCAGGTCGCCGGCCACCTTCCAGGCGCTGTTGCGGCCACGGCTCTTTTGGGGCTGGCTGTTGCCACTCACAGCGCTTAGATGGGAAGTGGGGTCATCGGAAGCAAGCATGAACCACCCGCCGGCCTGAGTCGACGCCAGAATGTGGAGCAAACATTAAGCCCATTCCCGCGAGGGATCTTGATCTCGGATCAACCCTGCTTGGAGATCGGCACACCCGCCTTGACCAGCAGCAATTCCTGCCGCGCCAGCATCCGTTCCAGGCTGGCGGCATCGGGATGGTCCCAGCCGAGCAGATGCAACAGCCCATGGCTGGCCAGAAACCGCAGTTCCCGTTCCAGATCATGGTCGTGGTCCTGGGCTTGCCGCGCTGCGGTCTCCAGCGAAATGACAATGTCCCCGAGCTCCAGGGGTTCAGCTTCCCCCAGTTCGGCCAGGGCGCCGGGGGGTAGGGGTGCCTCCTGGGCGGCGAAGGCCAATACGTCGGTTGGGCCTTCCTGCTGGCGCCACTCCCTATTGAGCACCGCGATGCTGCGGTCATCGGTGATTAGTAGACCCAGGCTGTAGGCGGGGGCCCGCAGCTCCGCCGGCAGCTCGGGGCTCAGTTGGTCCAGCCAGGCGCCCAGCAGGGCTTGCCAGTGGCGCTCGGCCTGGTCACCAGATGTGAGGGGGGCCGCTGCCGCCAGCTGGGTCGCCAGGGCGGAGGCCAGAGGGGAACCATCGCCGCACTCCAGCCGCAGGGTCAACTCCAGGCTGGGTGCGGATGTCACTGGGGCATCGCGGGGCGACCGAGCCAGGCGATCAGCAGCAGAAAGGCCATCAGCCCCACGGCGGTCAGTCCGAAATGGAACAGGCTCTGGCGGCCCTTGCGCACCATGTTGCGCATGGCCAGCTTGACAAAACCGGCATCGGCTTCAGGCCCGTTGTTCGGCGCTTGTTCGTCAGTGTTCATGCGGCTTCCCCAGCGCCCACCTCCACACCCTGGCGCAGCAGGGATTGGATGAAGGGGTCGAGATCACCGTCCATCACCCCTTGTACGTCAGTGGTTTCTGAGCCGGTGCGCAGATCCTTCACCATTTGGTAAGGATGGAAGACGTAGTTGCGGATCTGGTTGCCCCAGGCCGCCTCGACGATGTCGCCCCGGATGTCGGCGATCTCGGCGGCCCGTTGCTCCTGGGCAATCACCAACAATTTGGCCATCAGCAGGGCCATGGCCTTTTCCTTGTTCTGCAGCTGGGAGCGCTCCTGGGTGCAGCGCACGGCCAGGCCGGTGGGGATATGCAGGATGCGCACCGCCGTTTCCACCTTGTTGACGTTCTGGCCGCCGGCGCCGCCGGAGCGGGAGGTGGTCACCTCCAGGTCTTTTTCGGGGATGTCGAGCTTTACGTCTTCATCAAGTTTGGGCATCACCTCGACACCGGCAAAGCTCGTCTGCCGTTTGTCGTTGGCGTTGAAGGGCGAGATGCGCACCAGGCGGTGGGTGCCCTTTTCGTTGCGGAGATAGCCATAGGCGTAGCGCCCGTCAATTTCGATTGTGCAGCTTTTGATGCCCGCTTCTTCCCCTTCGGAGAGTTCATCCACCGTCACCTTCATGCCGTGGTCTTCGGCCCAGCGGGTGTACATGCGCATCAACATCAGGGCCC
>JBILDB010000393.1:0-2571 GCA_044352805.1 Cyanobium sp. | reverse complement strand
GGCAACACGAGCAATAATCCCGCCGCCAGCGAGGCCTTGAACTGGCGGATGATCCCTGCTGGCCAAGGAGACACGATTGCGGACAGCACAGGCCGCCAGCCAAGACCATCTGAGCCAAGGGCAGGCCACATCCACAACCTCGAGGAAGGCTAGATCCTATCCATTCAGCTTGATTTCAGCTGTATTGATAGGATAATTGACAGGATCGAGTCCAAAGCGAAGGCGGATCCATTCAGAGATAAAGACTAATTATAAGCCCAACTCCCAGATGGACTTAAACCAGTTGTTTGCCGATCAATAACCATTGCCCGCCAACGTCAACATCCTTAACTCGCCTAGTCGCAGCGTTGGGCCAACCGCCGCCGCAACCGCCGACTCCATTGCCAGGCCGCCAGCGAACCTGCCAGGGGCAGAGGGCTGGGAGCAGGCGTGGAGGGGGAATAGGGAGTAGCCACCGCAATCCGGGCCTGCAGGGTCAGGTCTTCGGGATCAAGGGGGCCATCAAACGAGATCACCGGTCCGGCCCCGGTAAAAAAATTAGGGGGTGAGCTGGTGTTGTACGGGTTAAACACACTGGAACCCCAGTCACCGGGACTCTGGGCCACGCCAGCAAGGTAGTCCGTCTTCCAGAGGTAAACGGGCCCAAAGGACAGGCCGGCATAGGAATTGCCCTGACCCAAAGCCAAACCGACCGCCGCCGCGAATTGTCCAGCCAGAATCTTTTGGCCCAACCAGGGCATGTGGGCGAGGGTGATCAGGGACTCAAAACCTGGATCACTCAGAGATGCCGTGATCGCATCAACGCTCCACACCATGCCGTCCACGGTGACGTTAACGGCTGCCGCCGCCGGCGCTGGTCCTATGGCACCAGCCAGGCTGATGGACGCCGCAAGGGCAAGCCCCTCAAAAAGGCAAACGGCCCAACTTTGCCGCGGCTGGCGGCCATCGCAAGAAATGGGCAGAACCATGGGAACGGGTAAGGCTGGGCCTTCAGCAGTCTTGCTGGACGGTAGGCATGGCCCCCGGCAAATCCGCCGAGTTAAAGGTCCCTTTAAGCATCAGCATGGCTGGGTCTGCCGATGCGCTTTGCGATGGCCATTGCCCCCCTGCCTGCCCTGATCACAGTGCTGGCCCTGCTCACTTACCAAACCACAGTCTTGCTGGTGGGTCGAGCACGCTTTCAGCACGGGGTGAAGGCCCCGGCCACCAGCGGGCCAGAACCCTTTGAGCGCGCCCTGCGGGTTCAGCAGAACACCCTGGAACAACTCGTTTTCTTCCTGCCGGCCTTCTGGCTGGCCGCAATCCTGGACAATGGCAAAGTGGCCGCAGTGCTGGGATTGGTGTGGATAGGGGGGCGCATCGCCTATGCGGTGGGCTACCTGCAGGCGGCCGAAAAACGTGGTCCAGGCTTCGGCATCAGTTTTCTCAGCAGCCTGGTTTTACTGGTCATGGCGGCCGTCGGAGCCATCCGTGCCCTCTGAACAGCCCCCTGGCTCAGCGGAAACCCCCCGGCCGCGGCCGGGTCGTAGATAGGGAGACATTGCCACTGGCTGGGGATGGGCTGGGGGGCGACTTCGGCACCGCCACCACGTTGAAAGCCAGGGACCAGCGTTCACCCTCGCCCCGAAAGGGGGCCACCGAATGGGGCTGCCAGGCAGGAAAGACGTAAAACTCACCGGGCACGGGCAAAACATACTCAGCCATACCGGTGCGAAAGCTCTGGATATGCCATTCCTCTGGACCGTGGAAGCAAAGCTGTCCATCAAAGCGGTCCGGACCAATCTGGGGCGGCACTTGCAGAAAAATGACCCCGGAGAAACTGCCACCATGGGTGTGGGTGGGGTTGTAATCGCCAGCCCTCTGCACATTCAGCCAGAGATCGATCAAGCGGAGTTCGTAGTTACCTGCGCTCCATGGCCCCCGGCCGCCGGGGGGTTGCCTGTCGATTACATGGCGAATCCAGCGCTCACAACTGGGCAAGATCACACAGCGCCTCAATTCCTCAACCTTGGGATGCTGGGGTGGCAGTTCGCGCTGCTGAAACAACTGGCCGGCCAGTTTGGCGGAGGCATCAGGACTGCGCTCGGGAGCTTTGACGACAGCAAGAGCCAGGGCTTGTAAATCAGCCAGCAAGGGAGTAGCCAGCCTGCCCTTGACCACCGTGCGTGGAAACAGCGTCAGCACCTCAAGAGCCTCGGAGCCGAGCGATCCGGTGGTCCCCAACGGGTCTGGATCGGCGACGTTCATGGCCAGGGACCGAATCGCGTCAAGTTACGTCCAGATCAACTCGCCACATAGGCCTGAACTACCTCTCGACGACGACGCAGGTTGGCGAGGCCGTCGCGCTCGAGATTGCGAACCCGATCGCGGCTGATACCCAAGTGGCGCCCGATTGCCGTCAGGCTCATCGGCTCGCCATCCTCGATGCCGTAGCGCATCCTCATCACCTGGCCCTGCAGTTCCGGTAGCTGCTCCAGCAGCGCCCGCAAATCACCCTTCAGGCATTCCACCGCCACCACCTCATCCGGCAGCACCCCATCGCCCGCCAGTAAATCCAACAATTCCGTATCC
>JBILDB010000392.1:0-2574 GCA_044352805.1 Cyanobium sp. | reverse complement strand
GCCGAAGTCGCTGGCAGCCCGGGCACCGGCCATGGCCCGGGCCAGGCCCGCATCGGAAAGGTCGGAGGTGGAGGTGATGCCCACCAAGCCCGCCCCGTTCCAGACCCGCAAGGTGATGGCACTGCGCTGGGCCCCTTTCATCTGTTTGGCGTCACCGCGGTCGACCTGGACCGAGGTGTCGGTGCTGCAGCCAGCACCCAGGTCCCACCGGCCCACTCCTTCATCTTTGGCCAGGGTCTCCAATCGCTGGCGCAAGGACGCCACATCCAGGGGTGCGGGGAAATCGCTTGGGGTGGAGCTTGGGGTGTTGCTTGGGGCCATCGTCAACGGCCCCCCACGGTGATCGTGTCCACCTTGATATGGGGCTGGCCGACGGTGACAAAAATGCTGCCGCTCACCGATCCGCAAAAGCCGGCCGCCAGTTCCAGGTCGTTGGCACACATGGAGATGCGGGGCATGACTTCCTTGGCCTCGCCAATCAAGGTGGCACCTTTGACTGGCTTGGTGAGCTGGCCGTTTTCGATCAAGAAGCCCTCTTCCACAGCAAAGTTGAACTGGCCCGTCGGTCCGACGCTGCCCCCTCCCATCGACTTGCAATAAAGGCCCTTATCAATCGAGCCGATCAGGGCCTCGGGGCTGTGGGGACCGGCGGCGATATAGGTGTTGCGCATGCGGCTGGCGGCGGCGAAGGCGTGACTCTGGCGGCGGCCACTGCCGGTGCGCCCGTGGCCGGTGCGGATCTCGCCGGCCCGATCGCTGAGGAACCGGCGCAAGATGCCGTTTTCGATCAGCACGGTGCGCTGGGGCGCCATGCCCTCATCGTCCATGGCCAGGGAGCCAAAGGCGCCATCGGTGAGACCCTCGTCAATGGCGGTGACGGCGGGGTGGGCAATCTCCTGGCCCAGCTCATCGGCAAAGGGGGTGGTGCCGCGCTCGATCTGGGTGGTTTCGAGCAGATGGCCGCAAGCTTCATGGAAAATGACGCCGCCGAAGCGGTTCGCCAGCACCACCGGAAACTGGCCCGCTTCGACATAGTCAGCCCGCAGCATGGTGGCGGCGCTGTCGCAGAGATCGCGGGCCGACTCCTCGGCCTGCCACTGGCGCAGCTCATCGGGGCGGCCATGGGAGCCGTAGCGGCGGCCCAGGCTGGCGCGGTGGTCGCCATCGGCTGCCAATACATTCAGACCCAGGGACTGGTGCAAGCGAATGTCGTGGGCATGGGTGCCATCGCTGGCGACCACCAGCACGTCCTGCCAGTTGCGGGCATAGCTGCCGCGCCGCACCTGCAGGTGCTGGCCGAGGCGGCTGAGCTGGTCGGTGCCTTCCAGCAGGCGAGTGGTGGCTTCTTGAAGGCTGGGGCACTGGGCGAGCCAATCACCCTTGGCCACCGCCCAATCCTGCAGCGGCGGCAGCCCTTCGTAGGCGTTGAGGGAGTGGCTGCTGCGCAGTAAACCCAGCATGCCCAGCGCTTGGTCAAGGGCCGTCAACAGACCCGCTTCGCTGAGGTCGTTGGTGGAAACAAAGCCATCAAAGCGGCCCCGGAACACCCTCACGCCCGCGCCCATCCCAAAGGAGGGACTGACGCTGGTGATGGTGTCCTGTTCGGCCAGAACGCCGAGGGCATCGGTGCGCTCCAGGAAGACCTCGACAAGGTCAGCGCCGGCGGCGACCCCATGGGCCAGGAGCAATTCAAGGCGGGGGCGCCAATCGGGGTTGGCGAGGCTGTCGTGACGCCGCAGGGTGGGGGGGGATTGGACCACTGGGATGCTCAGCGGACGGCCGGCTGGAACCGGTCGCTGCGGATCGGGGCCATCAAGAACAGCCGCGCCATCTGGTAGCCGTTGGCGGCCCAGTGGGGCAACTTGCGCAGGGCCTGGAGGGGGGCCGGGCCGCCGCTGGCCGCCACCTTGCTCAGGGCCTCATTGTTGACGACCAGATTCTCGAGGCGGCGCCAGAATTCGGGTTTATCGACCGCAAGCACCACAGGAAAAATGCGGGCCGAGGTTTCGTTGGTCTTTTCGATCACGTACTTGTCGTATTGGCGAGCATCAAGGCCAAGGGCTTCGTAGAACTCCTTGCGGGCCACATCGCGCACATACATGGTGGCGAATACAGCAAGCAGGAAGAAGCGACACCAAAGCCGCGCCGCAAGGCCGTTGACGGTCTTGGGCTGGGACTTCATCAGGGCATCAAAGAAATCTCCGTGACGATTCTCGTCTTGGCACCAGTTTTCGAAGAAATTGAAGATCGGGAAAATTTTGCTTTCGGGGTGTTTTTCGAGGTGGCGATAGATGGCGATATAGCGCCAATAACCAATTTTCTCAGAAAGATAGGTGGCGTAGAAGATATAGGCAGGTTTGAAATAGGTGTAGGCCTTGTTAGCTGTCAGGAAGCCGAGATCGAGCTGCAGGCCGAAATCAGCCATGGCCTTGTTGAGGAAGCCGGCATGGCGAGCTTCATCCCGGGCCATGTGGGCAAAGCATTCGGCTAAAAGGGGATTTTTAGTCTTGATGCGCCGGCTCATTTCTTTGTAGAGCAGGAAACCGGAGAATTCCGAGGTGCAGCTTTGTTCTA
>JBILDB010000391.1:0-2575 GCA_044352805.1 Cyanobium sp. | reverse complement strand
TCCAGGGGCAGGCCGATGGCCTGCAGCACCTGGCGCTGCAGGGCCGAATCGTGGATGCGCAGCGAGCCGCCGCCCAGCTCCAGGCCGTTGAGCACCAGGTCGTAGGCCTGGGCGCGGGCCGTGGGCAGGGTTTCAGCCCAGCGCTCGGGGTCATCGCCCAGGTCGGCGCTGTTGGGGGCGCAGAAGGGGTGGTGCAGGGCTTCGAGGCGGTTTTCGCCGGCGTTGAACTCAAACATCGGGAAATCGACGACCCAGAGGAAGTTCCAGCGGTCGTTGTCGCGGTCCTTGGGCACCAGGCCCAGCTCCCGCGCCAGGTACTGGCGCACCCGATCGAGGGCCTTGTTGACCGTGGCGGTGTCGCCGGCGCCGAACAGCAGCAGGGTGCCGGGGGTGGCGCCGGTGCGCTCCAGCAGCTCGGCCTTTTTGGCCTCGCTGAGGTTGTCCTTGATGGCGCCGATGCTGTCAATTTCGCCGTTCTCGCGCACCCGGATAAAGGCCAGGCCACCGGCGCCGGCTTTTTGGGCCTCGCTGAAGACATCGCCGCCGGGCTTGATGCGCACGTTGCTGATCGCCTCGTTGCCGCCGGGCACCGCCAACACCTTGACCGAGCCCCCGGCCGCCACCGCCCCTGAGAACACCTTGAAGCCCATGTCCGCCACCAGATCCGACACGGTCACCAGCTCCATGCCGTAGCGGGTGTCGGGCCGGTCGGTGCCGTAGCGCTCCATCGCCTCGTGCCAGGTGAGGCGGGGGAAGGGCAGGGGCAGCTCGATTCCCTTGACCGCCCTCCAGATGGCGGCGATCAGGCGTTCGTTGAGATCCAGGATCTGCTCCTGGTCCACAAAGCTCAGCTCCATGTCCAGCTGGGTGAACTCCGGCTGGCGGTCGGCCCGCAGGTCTTCATCGCGGAAGCAGCGGGCGATTTGGTAGTAGCGCTCCAGGCCGCCCACCATCAGTAGTTGCTTGAACAGCTGGGGCGACTGGGGCAGGGCGAACCACTCGCCACCGCAGACCCGGCTGGGCACCAGGTAGTCGCGGGCGCCTTCGGGGGTGGAGCGGGTGAGCACGGGGGTCTCCACCTCAATGAAGCCCTCGGCCTCCACAAAGGCCCGGATCGCCTGCACGGTGCGGTGGCGCAGGCGCAGGTTGTGGTTCATGCGGGCGCGGCGCAGATCGAGGTAGCGGTGGCGCAGGCGCAGCTCCTCGCGGGTGTTCTCCTCGTCGTGCACCGACACGGGAAAGGGCAGGGTGCCCTTGACGGCATTGAGCACGGTGATCGAGCTGGCCAGCACCTCGATGGCGCCGGTGGCCAGCCGTTCGTTGATCGATGCGGCCGGCCGGGCCCGCAGTGTGCCTTGCACCTGGATCACGGTTTCGTTGCGCAGGTGGCTGGCGGTGGCGAAGGCCGCGGCGCAGGCAGCCTGGAGGTTGGCATCGGCACTGGCCAGTTCTGGATCGACGGTGATCTGCACACTGCCGCTGCGGTCGCGCAGGTCGATGAAGATGACGCCGCCGTGGTCCCGGCTGCGGTCCACCCAGCCGCAGAGCTGGACCGCCTGGCCGGCGTGGTCGGCACGTAGATCGCCGCATCCGTGGCTGCGCATGGTGGGAACGGCAAGCAATCGGGGATTTTCCCATGGCGCCGGCAGGGGCCTGGCGGCCGTGCCGTTTGGTGACAAAGCACGGGGGGCAGGAAGCGGCGCGGGCTGCCGTGGCTACAGATAGGAGGTTGTTGGTGTGTCCTTGATGTGATATTTCCCCGTCGTCAAATCCTGGTGGGCTCTGCCCTCGGCATGGCAGTGGCTGCCTTCTCGATGCTGCGTCCCGAGGTTTCGCAGGCTGCTGGCACGACGGAGAAACTGCTGCTCGAGAGCCTCCAGGTCTGCAGCCCCAAGGATGCACTCACCCGCCTGCAGGAGGGCAACGCCCGCTTCGCCAAGGCCTGGACCACCGCCAGCGCCATGGGCACACCGGAGCAGCGCATGCATCAGCTCAACAGCATCTGGGAGCAGAACTGCCAGATCGACCCGATTGCCCTGGCCAGGGGACAGGAGCCTTTCGCGGCGATCCTCTCGTGCGCTGACTCCAGGGTGGACCCGGGCTGGCTGTTCGCCTGCGGGTCCGGTGAGTTGTATCAGGTGCGCAGTGCGGGCAACACGGCCTTCGCTGAGGCGATTGCTTCGCTGGAATATGCCGTTGCCGTTCTGGGTACGCCATTGGTGGTGGTGATGGGCCACAGCGCCTGTGGCGCCGTGCAGGCGGCGATCGCCAGCGAGCCACTCACGCCGCTGCTGGAGGTGTTGGTCAAGCCGATCCGGGCGAATCTCAAGAGCGGCGACAGTCTCACCCAGGCGATTGAGGCCAATGCCCGCTATGCCGCCGCCCAGCTCACCGCCCGCAGCGCCGTGCTCCAAGACGCGGTGGCTGCCGGCAAGCTCACCATCCGCAGTGCCTCGTTCGACATCGGCAGTGGGGTGGTGACCTGGTTGTGATGGCGGCAATAAATAGGCCTATTGGGAGCATTGAAATGCCGTGGCTTTAGAATTGATATCGATCTTTTTTGCACCGCACTTGA
>JBILDB010000390.1:0-2576 GCA_044352805.1 Cyanobium sp. | reverse complement strand
GATGGTCTGCGCTTCAACAACATGCACACCACGGCGCTCTGCTCGCCGTCGCGCTCCTGCATGCTCACGGGCCGCAACCACCACTCCAACGGCCTGGCCTGCATCACCGAGGGGTCGATGGGTTTCCCCGGCTCCAATGGCATCATCCCGTTCGAGAACGGCTTTCTCTCCGAAATCTTGTTGCAGCACGGTTACAACACCTACGCCATCGGCAAGTGGCACCTGACCCCCGCCGAACAAACCTCCGCCGCTGGCCCCTACGACCGCTGGCCCCTGGGCCGCGGTTTTGAACGCTTTTACGGCTTCTTGGGCGGTGATACGCATCAGTACTACCCCGAGTTGGTGCAGGACAACTCCCAAGTAGAACCCCCCGCAACCCCGGAGGAGGGATACCACCTCACCCCCGATCTGGTGGCCAAGGCCAGGGCGATGATCGCCGATTCGAAGCAGGTGGCTCCCAACAAGCCCTTCTTCATGTACTTCTGCACCGGCGCCATGCATGCGCCTCACCACGTGCCAAAGGAATGGGCCGATAAATATAAGGGCAAGTTTGATGGCGGCTGGGATGCCTATCGAGAATTCACCTTTGCGCGCCAAAAAGAGCTGGGCATCATCCCGGAGGGCACCGTGCTCTCCCGCCACGACCCCGATGTGCCCGACTGGAATGGCCTTTCCGCCGAAGAGAAACGCCTCTATGCCCGCATGATGGAGGTATTCGCCGGCTTCCTGGAGCACACCGACCATTACATCGGTGAACTTATAAATTTCTTGAAAGAAATTGGCGAATACGACAATACTTTAATCATGGTGATTTCCGACAACGGTGCCAGTTCCGAGGGGGGGCCTACTGGTTCGGTGAATGAGGGCAAGTTCTTCAACAACGTGCCCGAAAACCTGGAGCAAAACCTGGCCGCCATCGATGACATCGGCGGACCGAAATACTTCAACCACTACCCCTGGGGCTGGACCCACGCCGGCAACACCCCGTTCCGCCGCTGGAAGCGCGAAACCTATCGGGGTGGCACCAGCGATCCCTTCATTCTGAGCTGGCCCCAGGGCATCGCCGCCCGCGGTGAGGTGCGCTCCCAGTACTGCCATGCGATTGACATGGTGCCCACGGTATTGGCGGCCCTCGGCATCGAGCCCCCCAGCGCCATCCGCGGTGTCAGCCAGAGCCCGATCGAGGGCTTCTCCCTGGACCCCTGCTTCGCCAATCCGGCCGCACCCAGCCTGCATCTCACCCAATACTTCGAGATGTTTGGTCACCGCTCGCTGTTTCATGATGGCTGGCGGGCCGTATGTCCCTGGCCGGGCACCTCGTTTGCCGAATCGGGCCGCCGCTTCGGTGATCCGATCAGCTACGACCAGCTTATTCAGCTTGATGCCCACGGCTGGGAGCTATACAACCTCAACAACGACTTCGCCGAAACCAACAACCTGGCCGAAGCGGAGCGGGACCGCCTGATCGCCATGATCGGCATGTGGTATGTGGAGGCGGGCAAATATAAGGTGTTGCCAATCGACAGCCGCGGCACCCAGCGTTTTGCAGTGGAGCGCCCCCAGATTGCCGCCGACCGGCAGCGTTATATCTATTACCCAGGTACCCAGATGGTGCCGTTGAATGCGGCCCCGCGGATTCTCAACCGGCCCCATTCGATTTCGGTGGAGGTGGAGGTTCCCGCAGCCGGCGCCGAGGGGGTGTTATTCAGCATGGGCGGCAACGATGGCGGCTTTGCCTTTTTCGTGCAGAACGGCTTGCTCACCTACGGCTACAACTATGTGGCCGAGCAGTTCTTCCGGGTGCACTCCAGCGGGCCGATTCCAGCCGGTCACCACATCGTCAGTTTCGAGTTCACCCCCACCGGCCCCGCCGATTTGGCCAACGGCAAGGGCACCCCGGCCAGGGTGGTGTTGTTTGTCGACGGCCAGCCGGTGGGTGAGGGCAACCTGCCAGTGACCATCCCCCTCAGCCTTGGCCTGGCGGCCGGGGTGGCGGTGGGGGCCGATCCGGGTTCCCCGGCCCTGCCTGATTACAAGCCGCCGTTCGCCTATGGCGGCAAGATCAAACGGGTCATGGTGGATGTCACCGGCACGCCGATCGCGGATCAGGAAGAGAAGATGCGCGAGATCCTGGCGCGGCAATAGACCAGCCCAGCCCGCGCTTGCAACCCGATCGCCAACGCCAGCGTCCCAGCCACCCCCTGCTGCCAGGCCACTGGCAGCAACTGCTGGCGGTGCTGGTGGGGGCATGCCTGGCCTATGGACTGACGCGCCACCTGGCGGCCCTGCCCTCCACCTTTCTGACGGCCTTGCTGCTGGCGGGGGGCTCGGTTCTGAGCGGCCGCCACCTAAACCCCTGGCTCTGGTGGGGGTTGCTGGGGGCGAGCTGCGGCGGGCTGCTGGGTAGCGCCATGGTGGTGGGCCAGAAAATCCAGGGCAGCCATCCCCACGAGGGTCTGGAGCTGCGGCTTGGAATCGTGGCCTGCCTGATGGTGGCGGGGGCGATTGGCGGCGGCAGCCTCAGCCGCGACGCCAACCACCCGGACCGCCGCCCTCCCAAGGACACTTTGCGATCG
>JBILDB010000083.1:0-8530 GCA_044352805.1 Cyanobium sp. | reverse complement strand
GCAGCTGCCCATTCGCACCGAGCCGGAGGGGGCGCTGGATTTTGAGCGGCTCTTCGCCATGCCCCAACCCCTGGATCCCTCGTCCCTGGCTGCGGTGCATGGGGTGCCCTGCCGCCGGATTGCCAACCTGGATGATCTGGCTCCCCAGTTGACCTGGGCCCTGGCCCAACCCCTGGCATTGCTGGTGCTGGGCACAGATCGCCGCCAAGATGCCGCCCTGCGCCAACGGCTACGCACAATGGCCACACTGCCTGGGCCACCTGATGCGTGAAGAGTCGCCTACTTCTGCCTCCGCCCTTGCCGCAGGCGAGGAGCCGGTTCAGTGGCAATCTTGGGGAAAATACACGGACATTGGCCTGGAGCGGAGCGAGGAAGGCATCGCCCGGATCTGCATCAACCGCCCCGAAAAGCGCAATGCTTTTCGCCCCCGCACGGTGCAGGAACTGTGCGATGCCTTCAGCCGAGTTCGGGATGACCCCACTATCGGCGTTGTGCTGTTTACGGGGGCCGGGCCGGCAGCCGATGGGGTCTGGTCGTTTTGCGCCGGGGGCGACCAAAGCGTGCGCGGCGATGGGGGCTATGTGGACGAGGAGGGCTTGCCCCGCCTGAACGTGCTCGATTTGCAACGGCTGATCCGCAGCTTGCCCAAGGTGGTGATTGCACTTGTAGCCGGATACGCCATGGGCGGCGGCCAGGTGCTCCATCTACTTTGCGACCTCAGCCTGGCCGCTGACAATGCCGTCTTCGGCCAGACCGGACCACGGGTGGGAAGTTTTGACGGCGGCTTTGGTGCCGGTTACTTGGCCCGGGTGGTCGGCCAGCGCAAGGCCCGTGAAATCTGGTTTCTCTGCCGTCGCTACGGGGCCCAGGAGGCCCTAGCCATGGGGTTGGTAAATCAGGTGGTTCCCCTAAATTGCCTGCAGGCCGAAGGGGTGGCCTGGGCCCGGGAGGTGCTGCGCCACAGCCCGACGGCGATTCGCTGCCTCAAGGCTGCCTTCAATGCCGAGACGGACGGGTTGGCTGGCATCCAGGAGCTGGCCGGGCAAGCCACCCATCTCTTCTACCGAACCGCCGAAGGCCAGGAGGGTCGCAATGCGTTCCTGGAGAAGCGCGATCCGGACTTCTCGGATACCCCTTGGCTGCCATGAAGCCATGAGGCCTTTAGGGCAAGGTGTAGGGCAAGCAAGCCGGGTACATGTCTCGTTAAAATATTCTTAATGCCTAATTGTCTCGTTTTTTCGGGAACCGTGCTCCGTCCTTTGCTCTGTTCTCCAGGCCAGCTTGGCGCCACCACAGCACCGGCAGGTTTGCTGGCACTCCTGGCGTTCCTGCCCCCAGGGGCTGCCCTCGGTCAGCCTTCAGCCCTTGCCGGTTCCTCCGCCCCAGGCACACCCGCAACGGCCATAAAACCAGTTGAAAAGCCGCCGCCGCCGCCATTGGTCGCCCCTGGAGCAGCCTCCCTGCTTGGAGGGCCGGAACCGCTCCAGATCGGCGGCCCCCAGGGCGCCGCACCTGCGGCCTTGGCTGTGCCTCTAGCGGCCCCCTTGGCTGTACCAGTTGTGCCCGCCACTGCACCGGCGCCGCCAGTACAGGCACCTGCCAACGTCGCAGCCCCCCCGTCCACAACCTTGGTTTTGGATCGTAGTCGTCGCTTACTCACCGTTTTTGAAAATGGCCGTCCGTTGCGCCGTTTTCCAGTAGCGGTTGGCATGCCTGGCTGGGAGACCCCCGTTGGCAGCTTTCGGGTGTTGGAAAAGACGATCAACCCGGTTTGGGAGCATCCTCAGAAAGGGACCCATACTCCCTCTGGTCCGGCCAATCCCCTCGGCAGCCGCTGGATTGGTTTTCATCAAGATTGCCAAGGCCGTCGCGGCTGGGATGGCGAGCAGATGCTTGATATCAAAGGCTGTGTTGTGACTGGTTTCCACGGCACCCCCTACAGCTGGACCGTTGGTCAGGCCCTATCCCATGGCTGTGTGCGCCTCCATGACGAAGACGTGCGCGAGGTTTTTGAGCTGGTGTCTCTCGGAACACCGGTGACCGTTCTGCCCTGAGACAGGGCGCCCGTAAAGTGACGTCCTTGTCAGGTTCAGACGATGCGCATTCTTTTTGCTGCTGCTGAATGCGCTCCCATGGTCAAGGCGGGGGGAATGGGTGATGTGGTGGGTTCCCTGCCCCCGGCCCTAGCGGCCCTTGGCCATGACGTTCGCATCATGATGCCGGGCTACGGCAAGTTATGGGGACTCCTGCCCATTGCCAGCGAGCCAATTTGGCGTGGTCACACCATGGGCAACGATTTCGCCATCTATGAGTGCCGCCACCCAACCCATGGATTGCCCATCTATCTGGTGGGCCATCCGGCATTTGACCCCGCCCGGATCTATGGCGGCGAAGATGAGGATTGGCGCTTCACTTTCTTCGCCAGTGCCACGGCCGAATTCGCCTGGAATGGCGGTTGGAATCCCCAGGTGCTGCATTGCCATGACTGGCACACGGGAATGATCCCGGTTTGGATGCATCAGGATCCGAATATCAGCACTGTTTTCACGATTCACAACCTCCGGTATCAGGGCCCTTGGCGTTGGAAACTCGACCGCATGACCTGGTGTCCCTGGTATATGCAGGGTGATCACACCATGGCCGCGGCCCTTTTGTATGCCGACCGTGTCAATGCCGTTTCACCAACCTATGCCCGTGAAATCTGTACAGAGGAATATGGGGAAGGTCTGGCCGGGCTGCTGAATTTTATTTCCGGTAAATTGCGGGGGATCCTTAATGGTATTGACACCGAAGAATGGAATCCCGCTACCGATGAATGTTTACCTGCCACCTTCAGCGTTGACGACTTGAGCGGCAGGGTCCTCAATAAGCAGACCCTGCAGCAGCGCATGGGTCTCACTGTGGATCCAGACACCTATTTGATGGCCATGGTCAGTCGGCTGGTGGATCAAAAGGGAGTGGATCTACTGCTGCAGGTGGCCGATCGGGTGTTGTCCTATACCGATAGTCAATTTGTGGTACTTGGCACCGGTGATCGGGGCTTGGAGTCGGGCTTGTGGCAGATGGCTTCGCGCCATCCTGGGCGTTTTGCTGTTTTTCTCACCTATGACGATGCCTTGTCCCGCCTCATCTATGGGGGTAGTGATGCCTTTTTGATGCCGAGTCGTTTTGAGCCCTGTGGCATCAGCCAGATGCTGGCGATGCGCTATGGATCGGTGCCGGTGGTGCGTCGGGTAGGTGGTCTGGTGGACACGGTGCCGCCGAATGTGCCATCTGAGGGCAGCGGGACCGGGTATGGATTTGATCGCTACGAGCCAGTGGATTTCTATACCTCAATTGTGCGTTCCTGGGAAGCATTCCGCCATCGCTCCAGCTGGCAGGAATTGCAACGACGGGGCATGAGCCAGGACTTCAGTTGGGCGCGTTCAGCTCGCGATTACGACACTATGTACCGCGAAGTGCATGGCATGAAGGAACCCACTCCGGACGCCGATGAGGTAGGTCGTTTTTCCCAGGGGCAGGGAGCCAATCCCAGCCTGCAGGAGGCCGACGCAGCAAGGGGTGGGCCAGGGGCTCAGGCGATGTCAATAGCCCCCGGCCTGTCTATGTCTCCCCGTGACCTTCTGCGTCCGGGCGGTAATCCCTGAGCGCCAGTCGCTCCAGAGCCATGGCGGCGCCAGAGCGCCTCAAGCAAGGGCGCGGTTCGTCACCGAATCTGCCGGCACCTTGGCAGAACCCGTGGGGGCTGCTGTGGCGGGACCTGGGGGCGGTGCTGGCATCGCTGGGATTGGGTCTGAGGGAACTTTGGCGGCGCAATGGCGAAGGCAGCCTGTGGCGACCTGGCATTTGGCCCCGGGGCGGGGCCGCGCTGTTTTGGCCCCTCTTGGTCGTGGCCCTGGTGCTGCTGCTCGTGCTTGGCGGTCGTCCCCTTTTGGCCGCTCGTCGCCCGACGCCGCTCCCCCCTTTGGCTGCGGGCGGCAACACAACAACCGAAGCGGAAACCCAAGCGGAAAAACCGCCCACAAGTGATGGGACCTCCGGGGCTGAGGCTTCCCTTTCCCCGCCGGCAGCCACCGCAGCTCCGGTTGCGCCGCCTTCAGCCCCCCAACCGATGGAGTCCGAGGCCCCGGCTGCCACCCCCGCCCCGCCAAGTCGAGGAGAAACGGAAGCTGGGGCCTTGGGGCCCTCGGATGCACCCTTGCCTACCCCCGATCCGCTGCTCCAGGAACTGGCGCCGGACGATCCCGAAGGTTGGATTGGGGCAACCCGGGCGGAGCCAGGCGCCTCGCGCCTGGATTTGCTGCTGATCGACCGCTTCGGGACCCTGCCCGAGCCCCAGCGGCTTGCTTTGGCAGGGCAATGGCAGCGGCGCGCCGAGTCCCTGGGCTACGAGGATTTGCGCCTCCTCGATGGACGGGGTCACCTGCTGGCGCGGCGGGCCCTGGTGGGTTCGGGCATGATCCTGCTCGAATTCCCTGCCACCCCTCCGGAGGCCTGATGTCCCTGCCTCTCTCCCAGCTGAATGCGCTGTGGGGTCCGCCCCTGGCCAGGGTCGAGACCAGCAACGCGATCGAGCGGGTCTGTACCGACAGCCGTAGCGACCTCACTGGAGCGCTATTTGTACCCCTCGTGGGTGACCGTTTTGACGGCCACAGTTTTTTGATGACAGCCCTGGAGACGGCAGGGGCTGTCGTGGCCCAGCAGGGGCGGATCACACCAGAAATGGTGGCCAGGGCAGGGGAGTTGGGCAAGCCGCTTTGGGCCGTAGCGGACACCCAGCTGGCCTACCAGCAGCTGGGCCGTCTTTGGCGTCGTCACCTGGACGCGCCGGTGGTGGCGGTGACCGGATCGGCGGGGAAGACCACAACCCGTGAATTGATCCGGGCTGTGCTGGCACCCCTGGGGCCCGTGGTATCAAGCAGCGGCAACGAAAACAACGATGTGGGCGTGCCGTTGACCCTGCTCAAGGGGGACACCACCACGGCGGCCTACGTGGTGGAGATGGGGATGCGGGGGCTGGGCGAGATCGAGCGCTTAAGCCTCTGCGCCGAGCCTGATGTGGCCGTAATCACCAACATCGGTACGGCCCATATCGGCCGACTCGGCAGCCGCCAGGCGATTGCCCAGGCCAAGACGGAAATCACAGCTGCCTTGGCGCCCCAGGGACTGGTGGTGATCCCGGCGGGGGATCCCTTGCTAGAGGCGGCCCTGGCCCGAGGCTGGCAGGGCCGGGTGCGACGGGTGGCTTTGGCCGATGAGGTCAGCGATTTCGATGCCGCCCTGCCGGCGGCCGACCTGGTGGGGAGCCTGGAGCAGGGCCAGCAGTTGCGGCTCGAACAGGGTCCGTTGCTGCCCTTGCCCCTGGAAGGTCGCCACAATGCCCGGAACTTTCTCCTGGCCCTGGCGGTGGCCCAGGAGTTGGTCGTGCCGTTGGCAGAGCAGGGGGCAGCGCCTTGGGCCGTGGCGGTGCCGGGGGGACGCAGCCGCAAGCTGCAAGTGGCGGGAGTCGAGGTGCTGGATGAGACCTACAACGCCTCTCCAGAGTCGATGCTGGCAGCATTGGAGCTCTTGGCCCACCAGCCCCTGGCGGCCGGCGGCCGGCGTTATGCCGTGCTCGGCACGATGCTGGAGTTGGGGGAGCACAGCCTGGCGTTGCACCGGCAGGTGGCCGAACGGGCCAAGCAGTTGCAGATTGATGGTCTGGTGATCGTCGATGGCGGTGCCGAAGGTGAAGCGATGCAAGCCGCCGCCGCAGGCCTAGCGCGGCTGGCAAGGGTGGCGGAGCCGGAGGCTGCGGCCGTCCCCCTGGGGGCCTGGCTCTGTCCAGGGGATGTGGTGTTGCTCAAGGCCAGCCGGGCAGTAGCCCTCGAACGCCTGCTGCCGCTTCTCGGCTGCAGCGATGGCAGGCCATGAGCCGGGGCATGGGATTGTGTAAACGCGGATTTGTCTGGATATTTGCAGGTACCCTGGTCGTAGCGCCTCCGTTGCTGGCAGGGGGGCCAGGTCGGGCCGCAGTGCTGGCCGAACTCATCGCTGGATCCCTGGCGCCAGTCGATCGGGAGCTGTTGCGAGACCGCTAAGGCCAGGAGGCCCTCTTTCGCTTGCGGCTCGGAGTCGATGGGGGCGAACGAGATGCTGGCACCCCTGGCCTGACCAGATCCTGCCCTTCACGGTTGTGGCCTGATTCGCCCCAGCAACGGCGCTACGCCGCCGCCCTCACTGCCGGCCAATTCTTTGCAGCGGGCCAGGCCCTTGGCCAATGGCGACTGCTGTGCGGGGCAGGGATCTGATGGGCTTTTGTTGCTGATCCGGCCCTGTCTTGGCTGTTTTTGCCTGGCTTGGGACTTGTCAATAGAGTATCCAAGCTTTTCATGATTCGATCTTGCCCAATTCAGATAATGTTGCACTTGTACCCTGATCACCTGCTAACAAATGCTACAATTATCCATATCGGCCGCTGGCCATAGATGCCCAAGATTAGGCTCAATTTGTCACTTTCTCCTCCCTTGAAGGCTTGTCATCATGTCCGACCTTAACCTTCGGTTTGATATCGTCGTCAATCATAGTGACTTCATTCCAGGTACTGAGCTTCTGTTTAATAGCTATAACCAGCCCTCGATCAATTCAGATGGGGTAGTTGTCTTCCGGGCACGAAGCCAGGGGGGATCAGGGCAACCCGCCACGGGCATCTTCCTGGGCGATTTGGAAGGCTCGGCGATCGAGACAGTCACGCTTCGTGGTGCGGCGGTTCCAGATCCAAACAATACGGACGCTACATTCAATGAATTCCCTGCTTTCCCAAGAATTGATCGCGACTCCGGCATGTTCGCCTTTCGCGGTCAATCCAATCCTGTTTATGAGTATTTAGAGACCAGGAGTGGCACCTCGGGCATCTACAGTAATCCGAGTGGTTATTTAATCACTGGGGCCAGTCAGCTCGGCGTACCCGAACTGCCTGAGTTTAGTTACTACAGTGTTCCGCAGTCCGACCCTTCTATTCGTTTCGACCAGTTCCCTGGAGCGCCGTCCGCCACGAATAACTTCATTGCTTTCAAGGGCAACTGGACGGATGCATCCGGTGACGCTCAGACAGGTGTTTACTTCCGCGATCTTGTTGCCGACGGCGGCCAGTCTCCAGTTCGCTTTATCGCAGATAGCAACACTGTCATTCCCGACGTTCCTGGAAATGTTGAATTTGGATCCACAGCACCGCCTTCTGCTACTCGGGACAAGGTTGTTTTTCTCGGCGTCGACAATGAAGAGAGCCCTGCATACGGTGGGATTTACCTCTCCTATGTAAAGGGTGATCCTGCCAGCTTGCAGACGGTGATACAGCTCGGTGGACTCGCCGAACTCGTAGGCGATGAAGAGGGTCTCACGAAAATCGGAGAGGTTCTATCTTTTGATGGGCGAACAGTGGCTTACTGGGGTGCATGGGGCGATGACGTGAATTACCAGCTCATCGCCTGCTCCGAGGAAGGAAATGCAGATCGGCGTGACTATTGCATGCAACTTTCCATCGACGGTGAGCAGGGAGGCATCGGAGAAAGTAGCGACGGCGCTTACTATTTCCTCAAGGACATCCCAGAAAACCAGGGCATCTTCGTCACCGACATCTTGACGGGGAGGACCCAGTTGGTGGCCTCAACTACCTCGATTGAGGAGGTCTATGAATCCTTCATTTTCTTTAACTTTTCGGGCCGGCCCCCCGGCGTTGGAGAGGGTGGCACATCGGAAGGCGATGAGGGTGATCTGGAACTGGCGCGATGGCGTGAATCATCCTTCATGGCCGTGGACGGGTCTGATGTGGCCTTCAAGGCCGCCGATCTGATACCAGTTGACCTCAGCAGCCTTGGCTTCTCTGGACTAGATGAATTCAATGGCAACGTTTATATTGAATCCGGCCAGGGACTTTACTATAAGGATCTCGATTCTCTGACCCTGCCCATCGCAATTGCCGAATCTGGAGACGATGGGGGCATTCTTGATCCTGCGGCGGCAGGACTACCAATTGTAGGGGTGGCACTGGAGAGGGATTCCTTGCGGTCCGGCAAGTTCGCCTTCTCCGCCAGCATGGCTGCGCCGGAGATGAGTGTGAAGAATAGCCTTGCAGTCGACACTTGGGCTGGAATTTACAGTACAACTCTGAGCGACGACTTCAACTTTGTCACGGGCGCGGGTGCAGGCGCAGGTTCTCATGTGCGCGTTTTCTCTGGCACTGATGGGGCCATGAGAGATGAGTTTTTTGCCTATGATCCAGACATTGAAGATGGTGTGCGCGTTGCGCAGGGTCAAATTGACCGGGACGGTATCCATGACTGGATCACTGGCTCCGGAGCTGGCGCAGGCCCTCACGTCAAGGTGTTCAGCGGCGAGAGCGGGGAGGGGATCCGCAGCTTCTTTGCCTACGACCGGCAGTTTGCTGGTGGCGTAAATGTTGCTGCAGGCGATATTGATGGCGATGGCATTGATGATGTGATCACTGGTGCCGGAGCTGGCGCAGGCCCTCACGTCAAGGTGTTCAGCGGCA
>JBILDB010000082.1:0-8531 GCA_044352805.1 Cyanobium sp. | reverse complement strand
GGCATTGATTTCAACGGCGCCGACCTGCGCGGCTGTGATTTCCACCTGGCCGACCTCAGCGATGCCAACCTGGCCCGCACCAACCTGGCTGGCGCCAGCCTGGAAGGGGCCCGGCTGGAGGGCACCCGCTTCTTCTTCGGCCGTGCCCAAACCGCCTCCCCCTGCGCCTCCAGCGGCCCGATCGATCTGCGCAATGGTGTCGGCAGCGGCGCCGTGGTTGAAAACCTCAACCTGGCCGCCGTGCGGGGTCTCGATGCCCAAAGCCACCAATACCTCGCCTCCTGGAGTGGTCCCCGCTCCCGCCGCACCCTGCCCGGCGGCTGCCGCGGCATCCCCGACAAGCTGGTGCCGCCGCCCGAACTGCGCCAGGCCTGAACCAGCCCTCGTCTGGCTGCCAATCCGGCCTGCCCGCCGGATCATGGCATCATGGATAAGCAGCCTATCGTTGATTGGCTGCGGCCCTGGAGGGGTGGTCGAGTGGTTGATGGCTCCGGTCTTGAAAACCGGCGTGCCGAAAGGCACCGTGGGTTCGAATCCCACCTCCTCCGTTTTCCGCCAATGCAGGACGGCCAGCACCTGGAGCGGCTAGGCCAATCTCAATGGCCTGCGATTTTGCTTGGCGTCGATAGCCTCAGTTAATGACCAATCCCCAGCTCACCAAGAACCTCCTGGAGGTGATCCGGAGCCTGCCTGAGGAGGATCGCCGCTGGCTGCTGGAGCAGCTAGGCGGGGAGGCCGTTGATCTGAGCAGCCAAGATCTGGCCGAACTCACCCAGGCGGGTCAAGCCTTCGATGACCTCGCCCAGGAACCTGATCTGTATAGCTTCAGTGACGGCGAACCGGTTGTGGCCGCTTGATGCTGGCTCGCTTTGACATCGTTCTGGTGGCCTTCCCGTTCACGGATGGGCCCAACGTCAAGCCACGTCCAGCACTGGTGATCTGCCAGAGCGAGCGCCATCAGGATGTTTTGCTGGCTTTCATCAGCTCCAAGATTTCAGGCGTAGCCAACAGCGATGAGCTTGATATCCACGCAGATCACCCTCAATTCCAGCAGAGCGGTCTGAAGGTATCCTCCCGTTGCCGCCTGAGCCGCATGACCACGCTGGCGACACCGCTTGTGCGTCGGAGGATCGGCAAGCTGCCCGAGGATCTGCGGCCAGCTTGTGTGCGCTTCCTGCTGGAGCTTGTGGGTGCGGCGGATACCTGAGCGGGTTGGCATTCAGCCCACGCCCGCCTGACCCGCTACGCCAACGGCGAGATGCTCCACTTCCTGCGGGACCGGGGCTTTCTGATCAAGGTTCCTCCCAGCTGGCGGGAGCTGTAGGCAGTTTCCGTCTTAAGTCGAGCCATGCCATTTGCCTTCTGTAGGTGCCATGCAATGCCGTTTCGCTTCGTCGTTATCCTCCAGGCCATGAAGTGGCGACGGCCTACAACCTCGGGTGGTCCACCCCCCAGCAATGGTGATGCGAGATCAGCAAATCCCCGAGGAACGTACCCTCGCGATCCTGGTGTTCACAACCACCACCTGGCCGAGGATTCGAAACTCCACCGAGCGCATCGAGGCCGCAATCCTTGGCATCCACCGGCATTTCCTGCCAGCGGCGCCCCAAGGGCCTCCATCCAGTGGCATGGGGGTTTCATTGGCTTGGAAGTGGACTCTTGTTTGTCACTACCCGGCCTTGCAGGGTAGGAATGTCTCAAGGATTCATCAAACCAAAGCTCACGATGGGAAAACGATTTCGGATTGCTTTTTCCTTCGCGGGTGAGAACCTCGTGCTTGTACCAGCGAGTGGTGACTTTCGCTAAGCTAACCCATGAGCAAATCAGGGGTTTGAGTTTCCAATAAATAGGTGTTACCAGCGAGTGGTGTCCCCTCCCACCCCTCGCACAGCAACTCCGCATTGTGGCTAAGGTCAATGCCTTGATGGCGCTCTGCGATCAACTGGAAGCCAGCCTCACCACCGCCACCACCACCCGCTCCCGCCTCCTCGAAGCCCTTCTGAACGAGGCGCTAGAATCGAGCCTTTCGAGCTCAGAAGCATTGTTGAGGAAAGATCAATGAGCAGCAGATATGACGCCATCCCAAAAAAGGAAAAGGGCGCATGGGTCATACATCATTCCCAGAAGACCGTTTCGACCCAAAAGGCGTCGGCAGAATTTCCCGCCCTTGACGCTGCAGGCAAGGCATCTTCACTCTTGAGTTAGTTTGCATCAAGTTTGGAAACAACAATACCGAAGCAAACGGTTGATGCGTTTGCCCAAGCAGCCGGACTTAATCCGAAAACAGAGTTATCTTCCCTCTTGGAAATTCTTAAGCGTCGGCGAGTAGTCGACACCTCCCAAAGCGGAGACGTATCTATACTTGGATTGACGACAAGTGTCACCGTACAGCACGCTGGAGACATTTTTGAGGAGTTAGAGCCGACGCTTGAAGAGCGCGCAACGATTGTTTTGGCTGATCTAACCTCTACATCGCCTGTTAGACAGAAAGAGGGCCTAGAACTCATCTCGGACGAATTCAGTCTGACGAGGGGCCGCACCCTAGAGTTACTTGATCGGTCGGAAATGATTGGCTTCATCGACGGTGAAGTTGATGGAGTAGAAAAGGTCTACTTTAACGGCAATCTATTTCGGAGAGATAGCATCGCAAAAGTTAACCGCATTGTGTCGTCGCTTAATGAATTCGTCAGGGGAGCATGGCTTTGTCACAAAACCGGCAGCTTTTCATAAGTTCAATGACCCCATGGTGGACGATGCATTTGATTTAGCAAAGGCATTGGTGGCTGCGTTAAGTTATGGGATGACACTTCGGTCGCAGGGAACCGGCCGAATTGGTTCTATCTCAGCTCTGCCTAGCAAGCTAATTGGTGGACATGAAATCGGTCCTGCAACTGCTATTGGCGAGGACTATCGCGTTCTGGAAATAAAGGGCGTTATTCAAACAAGACCCGGTCCTCAGTACGGCCACATGATGAAGCCGAGAAAGAGTGATATAGGCCAGATGGCACATGCTGTGCTTACTACCGGAGAAGCCGCTTCTTCAAATGCACTAGATCGACCTTTTGAAGGCAGTATGTCTGGCTATGTTGGGCCAGAACAGACGCGATCCGAATTTCGCCGCAAGCGGCAAGCACCCGAAAGTAAGAAGATGACGCGTGATGTTCTTGCGGCATTGCGAACAGGAGTTACATTCTAATGGCCTCGGAAAGAATGGGAGGAAAAGGCGCTGGGCTTGAGGAAACCCTAAAGGAGTACTTTTGGCAATCTGGATACTTTGCCGTGCGCGCTCTGCCATTTCGATTGGAGAACGAGGACATTACCGATGTCGATTTTTGGCTGTATGAGCGCCCTGCAGCTTTGACTCGGCGTCGCTTGATATTGGACGCCAAGAATAAGAAGGTTCCCCGTGCTGCCAAGCGGTTAGTTTGGGTTAAGGGCTTGCAGGTCGCGCTGCAGGTGGATGGTGCATTGGTAGCAAGTACCGACAAACGGATAAGCTCTCGGCGGCTAGCTAAGTCGATGGGCGTGACTCTACTTGACGGCGATGCAGTCAATAAGCTCACGTCAAGTTCGAAGCTGAAGCTGGACGATCAGTACAGTTTGGAGGAGTTCGATGGTCTGTTTAAGGCAGTAGATGCGGCGCGACGAGGTTCGGAGTGGCGTTCTGAGCTTCTTGATACGCGTGCGTCTCTGATATCAAGCTTTGGGATCCACTCAGCAAACACTGCATTGCGTGCTTCTGGGTACTTCGGCGACCAGGCTCTTATGGCTGCCCCGGCATCTATTCAGGCTGAAACGGCTATGCGTGGTTTCTACTCTGCTTGCGCTTATGCAGCCAAAGGCCTGGATTTTGTTCTATCGGATCTGGCGTTTCGCTCCCAGGATGAGCGACGGGCTGCGCTTATCAACGGAATTCAATACGGCCACACGGAGACCAGTCAGGCACTCAGGACGGTGCGTGCCGCTATTGCTTTAGCGCGCCAGCACGTACCGAGTGGCGCAAGTGTTGCAAAGCAGGTTGAAAGAGGATTTGAGGAACAAGCAGCGAGTGTTGCGGCTGAAGTTATCGCCGACTACGTTTCTCGGTTCTCGGTGACAGATGTTCTCTTCACGGTGGCTCGAGAGCTCGAGAGAAATGCCTACGCGATCAGAATCGTTCATTTTGATGCTCTTAGCGTCGATGCCCGTTCGCTCGTTGGCGTGTTCATAGACTTTCATGGTCTTTCTCGGGAGAGAATTGCCAATGTCGGGGGTTCCCAAGGAGTGGCTAGGCCAAGCCCCGTTCCTGCTACGATGCCCATTGAAGGGACGGAGTAACTTTTTGCGGAGGATTGGGCCCAATCACGCAAGACTGAGTAGCTCGGATGTCTTCATTTGCGATGACCTGCGATTAGAATGGGTTTTCGATAGAGCAACATTTGGTCGTGTGGCTTCGGCGTCTGCATGTAATATTGTGGGCCTTTGGGCACTGTGCTGGGTCAACAATAGGTCAACCTCCTTACCTACTTCGTGCGCCGTTTTGGCTACATTTGAGTCCGTCGATTGCGGTCGAGTGCGGCTAGGTAGTCAAATCACGTCAAGAGCTTGTCGCGTAGCCTGTTGATTTGTATAGGCCTGTCGTTCTCATTCCGGGGCGGTTCATGGCAATGGCCCCCAACCCAGGCCCACCCCGCTACTGCACCGGCAGCTGTTGCAAGGGGTGTTGCGGGCGGCGGCCACGACAGCTTGATGAGGGTGGCGATGGCCAAGGTGATGGGCCATGTCGCCCTGGTGCTCTGCGAGAGCGAACGGGTGTGTCGTCACCATCCCCAGGCCAGAGCCGCAGCCCAGTAATGGCAGCGTGGTGAAGCCTTTGAACTGCAGGCTCCGCGAGGCGCCTTGGTGCAGGGGCTTACACCATCTGCTGCCGCAACGGCATCGCATCCCAGGTGCGTCCCTCTAATAACCTTCCGGTTGCCTTCTTGCGCACACCACCCCATTGCTTGAAGAAAAAGGCCGCCCCTTCTTGCATGCAGAGATCCCTGATTGCCAGCACCCATTCCTCCTTCATTGGCCTGGCCTTTGGGCCAGATTCGCCGCCCACAATCACCCAATCAATCCCTTCCAAATCAAGCTGTTTGATCGGGCTTAGCAGGGGTTCTATCGACAGAAAACGCACCGCCGCTGGCACTTGCCGTAAATGCTCCACTCGCCTCACTTCCGCTTGAGATTCCACCGTCACACCCATCCAAAGGTTCCTGGGCCATGGCAAATCACAAGCCAATTGAGCCAATCGCGCAGAGCGCTTGGTGAGCAACTGATAGGTGTGCTGTGGTGTGTCATTCATCACCGCAAAGCACTCTTGTAAAAAAGAAAGCGGCACCTCTTCGTGAAACAAGTCACCCATGGAGTTAACAAAGATGAGCCGAGGTTTCTTCCATCGTTTTGGTATGTCTAGCATCTGCGGATGACAATTAACAGCGAAGCCATTTCGATAATTTGCCTGGCCCATGGCTTGCAGGCGAAACGCCATGCGCTCTGCATAACAATTCAGGCATCCGGCTGACACCTTACTACAGCCTGTAACGGGGTTCCAGGTGGCTTCCGTCCATTCGATAGTGGAGAGGCTCATGATATCAGTGATTAAGATTGGCAATGAGATAATTGCTGATGCGTAGGGCACTACTTATAGCCCTGGGGCTGGGATTGGTGACGCCCATCAACAGAGCAAACATGGGATAACCCATGGAGTTACGCAAGATGGCGACATTTGAAATTCCTGCGAATACGGTTTGCATTCTCTTTTTGATGTAAGAAAGAATTTGTGCTTCATTCGCACTCTTGATTCGGCTGGTATCGCCAAATAACTCACCTTGTGTATTGTCAGCATAAAATTCGTCTCGCCAATCAGTGGTGCCAAACAGCGTATCAAGCTTTGCCTCCCACATGGGATCCATCTGGCCCGATGAAGGGAGCATGCGAATCACACCTCCGATTGGGAAAAGATACCAAACATCACAAGCCCTTGTCTGGGCAAGTTCTTCAATTGTTCTCCACCGCACCTGCAGACCGAAAGGATCCAGGAAGACCAGCGCACGCGTCTTAGACCAGTTTGTGTTCTTCACATAATCGACAATGGCGTTATTAGCATCATCCTTTAAAAGTTTAATTTTTGCTGCTTGAGCTGGCCATTCAACGAGCGCACGCTGGGCAAGTTTCTCTTTTGCCTTACGGCTGGCTTCGATGAAGATGAATTGATCAAATCCGCGCCTGGCTTCATCAGAAACTTTCAGCGCCCGCAGTGCCGATCCCTCAAGAAACTCAAGACGTGTTTCGTCCTCGGCTTGATCAATAAATTCAAAGCTTGCCTGATCTTCGGATTGAGCATCAGAATCGCTGGCAACTAACTTGAGCTGCTGTTTTCCTTGCCCTGCAAAAGCGTCGACATAGTGAAGGCTCCAATTCTGCTGTTGCATCACCTTCAGGTAGGCCACAGCGTAATTCTCAACACAGTCAAGTTTTAAGCGGCTCCACGGCCCACCGAATGCCGTCATCCCCTTTGCTTCATGGTACGCCTATACTATCACCTTGTGTGGCGTTTGCGGTCCTGGGGTCGTGGTTGCCACGCACAGCGCCGAGGGCCTCAAAGTTATCAATCAAATAGTCGCCTCGACGGCTATAAATTACATTAAACACAACCGGCCCCTCTCGCGAGCTCTCCGCTGGGCTAGTACCCAGGGCGGCAATGCCACCTCCACCCGGTAGGGATGGCGCGGGTCCTCGGCGGGGGGCAGCACCGCCCTGGGTTCGGGGCGGCACCAGCTGTCACCCGGCAGGGACTGCCCCAGGCGGATTGCTTGAGGTGGATAGCGGTCCAGTTTTCGGAGAATGCTTTTGGCCTGGCACCCGGTACCTTGTCGGCAGCCCTCCACCCCTCGTTGAACACCGACCGCTGGTTCTACGGGGTGTTCCAGTCGGCGCCGGACTTGATCCGTTGGCTGGTGGAACCGTCCCCAGGCCTCGAAGCCTCCCTCGGTGCGGTTCCGCTAGAGCTCGACCTTCAGTACCGCTTCTCGGCGCCGGAACTCAAAGCGGGCAGCCATCGGCTCGATGGCGTGCTTTGGCCCCTCGGCAGCGAGACCGGCTCAGAAGAGCTGCCGGTGGTGCTCCTGGAGGTGCAGATGCGCGCCGACATCGGCTTCCACCACCGCCTGGCGGCCCAGACCTACCGCTTCCTACAGCTCCACCCCCGCATCGAGCACTGGCGCGTGGTGGTGATCACGCCGCACCAGCGGCTCCAGCTTGGGCCGGTGCTGCCTCTGCGGGGTTTTCTGGAGCAGGTGCACTGGGTGAGCCTGGAGGAGCTCGGCCAACTAGAAAACCTAGATGCAGCAGTCGATTTGCTCACCCTGCCGGTGCGCTCTGAGCCGGAGCTGGCGGACCGCTGCCGGCGGATCTTGGCAAGCCGCCGGGATCTTGAGCCGGTGGTTTTCTCTATGCTGTTTGAGCGATTTCCACAACTGAGCAAGGAGCAGATTCTGATGATCGCCGGCGTGCCGCTGCAGCAATTGCGCCACAGCCGCGCAGTGCAAGAAATCCTGGAGGAGGGTCGCCAGGAAGGAAGGCAGGTGGGCAGGCAGGAAGGAAGGCAAGAGGGTAGGCAGGAGGGAAGGCAGGAAGGCCGTCAGGAAGGCCGCGAAGAGGGACTGGAAGCCGGTCGGCAACAGGAAGCCGCTGCCCTGGCCATCCGGCTCCTCTTGCGTCGGCTCGGCAGCATCGACGCTGACAGCCGTGGACGGCTTGTTGATTTGCCTCTGCAGCAGTTGGAGCAGCTGGCGGAAGACCTGCTCGATTTCACCGAACCTGGCGACCTGCAGGCCTGGTTCGACGACCAATCGGCTGGCTGAGTCAGGCCCCCCAGCACACCCCGAAACCCACCGGTGCAACCGTCCTGCGATCGCTATCTCGGGGACTCAGAACGGCAGCAACGTTCAATTCGATGATCTTGGCCATTACATCCCAGCTCCAGCGCCGGCTCCAGCATCAGCGCCGGGCCGTATTCAACGCCTGAGCGGTACCCCAGACACCAGACAGGGGAGAATGACCGCAGTCCGCCCTACCACCATGAACCCTGCCCAGCCCGGCACCCCCGCCAACATCGAGGCAGCCTTCGGCGGCGAGAGCATGGCTAACCGCAAATACCTGTTCTTTGCGGAGGTGGCCAAGCAGCTGGGCAACGGCGATCTGGCGCGCCTGTTCCGCGACACCGCCAACCAGGAAACCGAGCACGCCTTCGCCCACTTCCGGCTGCTCCACCCCGAGCTGGTGATCAACGACCCGGCGGCCCTGAGTGAGGCGGAGAAAGAGGCGAAGCTGGCCCGTTGTTTGGAGCTGGCAATTGAAGGCGAAACCTACGAGTACACCACCATGTACCCGGAATTCGCCGCCCAGGCCCGCGCCGACCGGGACGCCGATGCGGCGGCCGACTTTGAGGAGCAGATCGCCGAATCGCAGGAACATGCGGCGATCTTCCGGCGGGCCGCCAGCAATTT
>JBILDB010000081.1:0-8537 GCA_044352805.1 Cyanobium sp. | reverse complement strand
ACCCAAGCTGAATCTTCTCCGAGGAGTTCTACGGCTGCCTCGGTGTACTTGCCGGGGATGAGAAGGTACGCGAGAACGTTGACATCAACGACGATCAGGCGCGCCCCTCACGCTTGAATCGATCAAACTGGTCGTGATCGAACCTGGCCTTGGTCAAGTCGGTTCCTTGTCTCCCGGATGGAAGCTAGTTTTTCGGTGGCTGAGCGTCCAGGCAGCACCTGCGCTTCAAGGCGAGCAATGATTTCGCTGTTGAGACTGCGATGGTTGATGCTGGCAGAGGTCTTCAAGCGCTGGTTCACCTCGCCGGGAACGCACTTGAAATGAAGTTGGTTGGCACTGGATCGCTACGGTTGTTTGATTTGACACCATTATGGTGGCTTTTTGGATCCGCAGCGCCATGACGGAGTATGGAGTTCAGCTACCTGAAGTCCTCCTCACAGAACCTTCTTGGCTATGCGCTTGTAGCGCATGTGCCCACCCACCACATGTCTGGCCCGCTTCTTGACCGGAGCGTCAACCCCCCACCACTCGACTAACCCACCACCACCAAAACGGCACGCTCACAAGTGCCAACAATGTGCTCCACAGCACTAGGTGAGCCGTGCGGTCCTGGTGCATCCCTGAAGCCTCGGCAATCAGCAACACCGAGATGGCGGTGGGTGCGGCGGCCTGCAGAACCACGGCGTGGCGCACCAGCTCGGGCAGCCGCAGCAGCTGGCTCAGCACCAGCGCCAGCAGCGGCAGCACCACCAGCTTGAAGGCCAGGGCCGTGGCCAAGGCCCCCCTTTCGCCGGCCCTGATCGCCGCCCCCTCCGGCCGCCTCAGCATCACCCCCAGTCTCATGCCCACCACCGTCAGGGCCAGCAGCAGCACCAGCCTGGAGGGAATCCAGAGCAGGCCAGCCACGGCATCGCCCCAGGGGGTGAGATGGATGGTCAGGGCGATGGCCAGTCCCTTGAGGGCCGGACTGCCCAGGAAAATCGCCAGCAACTTGGCGGGGGTGATCGCCATGCCGCCGATCAGCAGCGGCCCCACGCTCCAAGTAATCAAGGTGCCGACCAGGTCGTAGGTGATGCTGTAACCGAGGGCCTGGGGCGGCAGCAGGGCCAGGGCCACCGGGATGCCGAAATAGCCGGTGTTGCCCACCACAGCGCCGAGCTGCAGGCCGCCGTTGGCCAGGGCCCGCCGCAGCGGCGCCACGCCTAGCAGCAGCAGGAAGCCGATGCCATTGATCAGGGCCGCCGCAGCGCCGGCGAACAGCAGGCCTCCCCCCAGGCCCGATCGCAGCAGCAACCCCACCAGGGTGATCGGAATGCCCCAAGCCACCAGCGGGGCAGCCAGCCGGGTGGGTAAGGAAGGGAAGCGGTACCCCAGCAGCAATCCCAGCAGCAGCGCGGGGATCAGTTCGTAGGCGAAGCGCAGCACGATGGCTCCCTTTGGGGGGATCCTCGCCTGGCTGCCCTGACTGTGCTGTGGCTTGGCTCCATACTTTGAAGCTGCCCCCATCCCAACTAGCTTTATTGCAGCTCCGCCCGCTACCTCCCAGCCGATGAATAAGCGGGACCTCAGCGAAACCGAGATCTGCGATCGCTTCATCACGCCGGCCCTGCGCCAGGCCGGCTGGCTGCTGGAGCGGATGCGGCGCGAGTATTCGTTCACTGATGGCCGCATCATCGTGCGGGGTCGCTTGGTCAGCCGGGGCCGCCAGCGCCGGGCCGACTACCTGCTGGTTTACGAGGGCGTACCCCTGGCGGTAATCGAGGCCAAGGACAACAGCCAGGCGCTGGGGGCTGGCATGCAGCAGGCCCTGGCCTATGCCGAGGCCCTGAACACGCCGTTTGTGTTCGCCTCCAACGGCGATGGTTTTGTGCAGCACGATCGCACCGGGCAGTGCGCCCAGACCGAAACCATTCTGGCCCTCGATTCCTTCCCAAGCCCCGAGGAGCTTTGGCGCCGCTACAGCAGCTGGAAGGGCTTTACACCCCAGCAGGAGAAGGTGGTGCTGCAGCCCTATTACGACGGCGGCAGCCGCAAGGATCCGCGCTACTACCAGATCAACGCCATCCAAGCCACGGTGGAGGCGATCACCAAGGGGCAGCAGCGCATCTTGCTGGTGATGGCCACCGGAACGGGCAAAACCTTCACCGCTTTTCAGATCATCTGGCGGCTATGGAAGGCTGGCCAGAAAAAGCGGATCCTGTTTCTGGCCGATCGCAATGTGTTGGTGAATCAGACGATGGTCAACGACTTTCGGCCCTTCGGGCCGGCGATGGCCAAATTGAGCACCGCGGCTAAAACGATCGAGCGGGCCGATGGCACCCTGGAAACAATCGCCCTGGCCCTGAATAGTCAACGCCAGATCAATAAATCCCATGAAATTTATTTGGGCCTGTATCAGGCGATCACCGGGCCAGAAGAGCGACAAAAGCTCTACAAAGAGTTTTCACCGGGCTTCTTTGATCTGATCGTGGTGGATGAATGCCACCGCGGCAGCGCGGCTGAGGATTCGGCCTGGCGCGAAATCCTCACGTATTTCAGCGCCGCCACCCAGATCGGCCTGACGGCTACACCGAAGGAAACCAAGTATGTGTCGAACATTGAGTATTTCGGTGAGCCGCTCTACACCTACTCCCTCAAGCAAGGCATCCGCGATGGCTTCCTGGCGCCCTACAAGGTGATCCGCGTGCATCTCGATATTGATGTGGTGGGCTATCGCCCCAAGCCGGGGGAGGTAGATGATTGCGGCATTGAGATCGAAGATCGCCTCTACAACCAGAAGGATTTCGATCGCAACCTGGTGATCGATGAGCGCACCCTGCGGGTGGCGAAGTGGATCAGCGACTACCTCAAGGCCAGCGGCGACCGGATGCAAAAAACGATCGTGTTTTGCGTCGACACCGAGCACGCCTTGATGATGCGCCAGGCTTTGATCAACCAAAACCAGGATCTGGTGGCGGCCAATGGCCGCTATGTGATGCGCATCACCGGTAACGATGAGGAGGGCATGAAAGCCCTCGATGATTTCATCGATCCGATGAATCCTTACCCGGTGCTGGTCACCACCTCGCGGTTGCTCTCCACCGGCGTGGATGCCCAAACCTGCCGGTTGATCGTGCTGGACCGGGAAGTGGGCTCGATGACGGAGTTCAAGCAAATTGTCGGCCGCGGCACCCGCGTCCATGCCGACAGCCAAAAGTTTTACTTCACCCTGGTCGATTTCCGCAAAGCCAGTAATCACTTCGCCGATCCCGATTTTGATGGCGAGCCGGTGCAGATCTATGAGCCGAGTGAGGAGGATCCACCATTGCCGCCGGAGGAGGCGGACCCACCTAAAATGGATGATGAAGACCTCTGGCCGGAAGCGGAAGAGGACCGCGAGGGCGAAACGCCGCTTCTGGGCGACGGTCAGGAACCGGACTTCCCAGACCCACTGCCCCCAGGCCCTCAGCCCCCCGGAGAGCCACGCCGCAAGTACTACATCAAGGGCAAGCCGGTGCGCGTCCTCACCGAGCGCATCGAATATCTGGATGAAAACGGCAAGTTGGTGACGGAATCCCTGCGTGATTACAGCCGCAAGACAGTGCGCGAGCAGTACGCCAGCCTCGATGCCTTCCTGCGCCGCTGGCGCGGCGAAGAGCGCAAGGCGACGATCATCCAGGAGCTGGCCGAGGAGGGCTTGCTGCTGGAGCCGCTGCAGGAGGAGCTGGGCCTGGAGCTCGATCCCTTCGATCTGATTTGCCACATCGCCTACGACCAGCCGCCCCTCAGCCGCCGCGAGCGGGCCGCCCGGGTGCAGAAACAGGATGGGTTCAGCCGCTACGGCCCCCAGGCCCGGGCGGTGCTGGAGGCCTTGCTAGCCAAGTACCAGGATGGCGGCGTGGTGGACGAGCTGGCCGACGTGAAAATTCTGCAAATTCCGCCGTTCAGTGCCATGGGCACCCCGATGGAGTTGCTGCATCGCTTTGGCGGCAAAAAGGCCGATTTCGAGCGGGCGGTGCACGACTTGCAAGCGGCCCTCTACGCGGAGGCCGCCTGAGGTGTCGGCCCGCACGGCGGTCAAGGCGATCCAGGACATCATGCGCAAGGACGTGGGCGTCGATGGCGATGCCCAGCGCCTTTCGCAGTTGTGCTGGCTGTTTTTCCTCAAGATCATCGACGACCAGGACCAGGCCCTGGAGCTCACCGAAGACAACTACCGCTCCCCCATTCCAGAGCACCTGCAGTGGCGCAGCTGGGCCGCCAATGAGGAGGGCATCACGGGGGATGGGTTGCTGGAGTTCATCAACCAGGAGCTGTTTCCCTATCTCAAGGAGATGCCGCTCAAGGGTTCGCACCCCAACCGGGCCCAGGTGGTGCGCGAGGTATTCACCGATGCTTACAACTACATGAAATCCGGTCAGCTGTTGCGGCAGGTGATCAACAAGGTGAATGGCATTGATTTCAACAACCTCGCCGATCGCAAGCATTTTGGCGATGTGTACGAGCAACTGCTCAACGATTTGCAGAGTGCCGGCAATGCCGGCGAGTACTACACGCCGAGAGGCGTGACCAGCTTCATGGTCGATCGCATCGATCCCCGGCCCGGCGAGTTGTTGCTCGACACCTCGGGCGGCACCGGCGGCTTCATCACCTGCTCGATTCGCCACATGCGCCAGCGTTATGTGAAAACCCTCGCCGATGAGCAGGCGATGCAGTCTTCGTTGCGGTTGATCGAGAAGAAGCCCATTCCCTACATGCTGTGCATCACCAACATGCTGCTGCATGGTATCGAAGATCCCAGCTTCGTGCGGCGTGACAACACCTTGGCCAGGCCCTATCGCGATTATGGGCCGGCCGATCAGGTGAACGTGATCGTCACCAATCCACCCTTCGGCGGCCAGGAGGAAGACGGCATTCAGGACAACTTCCCAAGTCAGTTCCGCACCCGTGAAACCGCCGATTTGTTTTTGGCCCTGTTCATCCGCCTGCTCAAACCCGGTGGCCGGGCAGCGATTGTGTTGCCCGATGGCACGTTGTTTGGCGAGGGCGTCAAAACCCGGCTGAAGGAGCGATTGCTGGCCGAATGCAACCTGCACACGATCGTGCGGCTGCCCAATTCGGTGTTCCGCCCCTACGCCAGCATCGGCACCAATTTGCTGTTTTTTGAAAAGGGATCCCCCACCCAGGATATCTGGTACTACGAGCACCGCGTGCCCGAAGGCCAGAAGGCCTACTCGATGACCCGCCCGATCAAGCAGGAACATTTCGAAGGTTGCGTGGCCTGGTGGGGCGGCCCCAGCCGCGAGGGCCGCGCCGAAACCGAGCAGGCCTGGCGCGTGCCGATCGCCCAGATCCAAGAGCGCAACTACAACCTCGACCTCAAGAACCCCCACACCGTCGCCGCCGACCACGGCGACCCCGAGGAGCTGCTGGCCAGCCTGCAAGATGCGGAGCTGAAAGCAGCCGACCTGCGCGACCAGCTCAAGGCGATCCTGGCGGAGGCGCTGCTGCGATGAACGCCGAGCGGCTGCTGGCCCATTTCGAGCGGATCAGTGAGGCGCCGGACGCGATTGCTCGGCTGCGGCGGTTCATCCTGGATCTGGCGGTGCGGGGGAAGCTGGTGGAGCAGGATCCGGAGGATGAGCCGGCGGAGGATTTGCTAGGTCGCATTCTGGAGCTGAAGATTCGGTCAACCGGTAAGTTGCCAAAAAGCAACTCACAGATGATCGATAGGCTATTTGACGACGAGCCATTCGCCATTCCTGATTCTTGGACATGGGTTGTTCTAGGCCAGATCACCAACTTGATTACGAGCGGATCACGCGACTGGGCGAAGCATTTTTCAAATAGTGGTGCAATCTTTGTGCGCATGGGCAACCTGGCCAAGGGCGACTACCGTCTTCGCCTCGATTCGATTCAGCATGTCAGCCCTCCAGCGGGAGGGGAGGGCACACGAACTCGCCTTGAGACATGGGATGTTCTTGTCTCGATTACTGGCGATGTTGGAATGCTTGGCCTTATTCCCGAGGGCTTTGGCGAGGCATACATTAATCAGCACACAGCATTGGCTAGACCATGCTTTGCATTGAAAGGCCGCTATCTTCCTGAGTTTCTTCGGTCTGACTTTGCTCAAAGTCAATTTCAAGAGCCTCAGCGAGGGATCAAGAATAGTTTCCGGCTGTCTGACTTGTCGGGGATAGTCGTCCCCCTCCCACCCCTCGCCGAACAACACCGCATCGTCGCCAAGGTCGACGAACTGATGGCCCTCTGCGACCAGCTGGAGGCCGCCCGACAGGAGCGGCAGGTGTGCCGCGAGCGCCTAGTGGCCGCCACCCTGCAGCGCCTCAACCAACCCGCCGAAGATCCCGCCAGCTTCCACCAAGACGCCAACTTTTCCCTGCAGGTGCTGCCCTCCATCACCACCACCCCGGCCCAGATCAAGCAGCTGCGCCAAACGATCCTGAACCTGGCGGTGCGCGGGAAGTTGGTGGCGCAGGATCCGGAGGATGAGCCGGCGGGGGAATTAGTTGAACGCATTCTTTCTCATCCATGGCTCAAGAAAAGAGCCAAGCCCCAGCCTGCTTTTGCCGACAAGGCCAAAACAGTAATGCGAATCCCTGTACCAGACTCCTGGACATGGACAACGATTGAATCGCTATTACCACCAAACGAAACCGTAACCTATGGAATACTGAAGCCTGTATGGGTTGAATCAGGTGTTCCAACAGTACGTGTGACCGAAATGAAGACAGGAGCGATTGATGTTGACCGCTTACCACGCTGTGATCAGTCGCGTGCCGATAAGTTTCAAAAAACGACGCTTAAAGAGGGCGACTTGTTGATTTCAAAAGATGGAACTATTGGCAAGACTGCCTTTGTTCCAGCTGCTCTCATAGGTGGCAATATCACGCAGCATGTTCTCCGTTTGCCGCTATCGTCCTTGCTTTCTAAAGAGTATATTCGCCTTTCGATTGATTCTCCTTGGTGTCAGACATATATGAGTGGGGAGACAAAAGGTGTGGCCTTGCAGGGTGTCAATGTTGGTGATTTTCGTAAAATGCCCATCCCCCTCCCCCCCCTTGCCGAACAACACCGCATCGTCGCCAAGGTGGATGAACTGATGGCCCTCTGCGACCAGCTGGAGCAGCAGCTCAGCCAGGCCGATCAGCAGCGCCTGCGGTTGCTGGAGGCGGTGTTGGCGGAGGCGTTGGGCGGCAGACTGCCCATAGAGCAGGAGGAGAGCCATGCAGCCATCGCCTGAGGATGCACCGGCAGCTCAGAATGGGGGAGGCGACGGTTTCCAGGCGATCCACATCTCAGGCTTCTGCTCCCTGAAGCATGTTGTTCTGGAGCCCGGTCGACTCACCTTGCTCATCGGTCCGAATGGCGCCGGTAAGTCGAATCTGCTGCAGGCAATGCGGTTGATCCCGTTTTTGCGGTCGCGTTCGCTGCAGCGCTATGTGGCGGAGCATGGTTTTGGTGCCGCTCTGTTGCACTACGGCCCCAAAACCACAGAAGCGATCGAGCTTGGTGTTGAAATCCGCGATCAAGGATCCATCTTCCGCTACGACGCACGACTGGCCTTCACACCGGATGACAGCCTGTACTTCCAGACCGAAAATGCTGTTTGCTGGCATCCAGATGAATCTCCTGTAATCTCCCCCCTTGGCGGGGGACATCGTGAATCCAAGCTTCAGGAGGCAAATCCTGAAGACAAAATTATAGCGACCGTGAATTGGTGGCTGGGTCGCATGACTTTCTACCACTTTCACGACACCTCGGCCCAATCCAAGCTACGCACCCATGCCCGTCGGGAAGACGATCGCTTTCCCCGCTCCGATGGCTCTAATCTCGCGGCCTACCTGCTGCGGCTAAAGGAAAGCGACCAAGACGCCGACCGCAAGTCCTGGCAACGAATCAACCGCCACTGTCGCCACATTGCGCCGGCGATTAAGGAGCTGGATCCGGTGGCAGTCAATGGCAGTGTTCGCCTCGATTGGATCGATGACCGCGATCAACGCTTCGGCTGCCATCAGTTCTCGGATGGCACCCTGCGGGCCCTGGCACTGATCACGGTGCTTTCCCAACCCACGGCGAAGCTGCCGCGATTGATCAGCATCGATGAACCGGAACTTGGCCTACATCCCTCTGCCATTGCCCTGATCGCTGAGCTTTGTCGTTCAATCTCCCGTCACACCCAAATCATCCTCTCGACCCAGTCTACGGAATTACTGGATCACTTCTCAGCCGATGAAGTTGTAGTGGTGGAGAGTGACCACGGTGAAACCACGCTCACCAGGCTCAGCAGTGATGCTCTGCAGCGCTGGCTGGAGGACTACAGCCTTAGCGAGCTCTATAACAAGGGCGTGATCGGAGGCAAGCCTTGACGGTCGACTCTGTGACACGTTTGATTTTTGCTGTGGAGGGGCGCACAGAAGATAACTTCGTACGAAGCAGCCTTCGGGACCATCTCTGGGGCTTTGGACTGGCCTCGTCTTCAACGATCGTTGGTAAAGCCAAGGCTGCTGCAAGAGGCAATAGCGGTAGAGGTGTGCGGG
>JBILDB010000402.1:0-2581 GCA_044352805.1 Cyanobium sp. | reverse complement strand
GGCCGATCGTGGACGTTGGATTGTTTTCGAGCCCTTCCGGCCAGAGGAAAAGCCGTTCGAAGCTCTGGAGTCTGCGCTGGCCCGTGCCCACCAGAATCTGAAGCAACCTGTGCCAACCGAACCGGTGCGGACAGCGGCGGCTCTGGGCCAGCAGCTCCGCCGCCTGAGGCTTGCGGCAGGCCAACAGGATGCCCGGATTGTGATTGCGATCGATCAGTTCGAGGAATTGCTGGCGCGTGAGGAAGGCGGAGGGGATGGCGTCGGGGAGGAGGCCGATGCGTTCCTGACCCTGTTGGCGGAACTGCTCGGGCAGAAGAACAGTCAGGTGCTGATCCTGGCGACGCTGCGCTCCGATTTCTACGGGCTGCTGCAGCTGCATCCCAGTGCGCTGCACCGCCGTGCGGGGGATCCGATCCCGCTGGGCCCGATGGATGTCGATGGTTTCCGCCAGGTGATCGAAGGACCGGCCCAACGGGTGGGAGTGCGGCTGGAGACGGGGCTGAGTGATCGGCTGGTGCGAGACACCCCCAGCGGCGACGCCTTGCCCCTGCTGGCCTTCACCCTGCGGGAGCTGTGGGAGGGCCGAGCCGACGGCGCCGGGCTCACACTCAAGCAATACGACGATTTCGGCGGCCTGGCGGGTGCGGTGCAGCGCAAGGCCGATGAGGTGCTCGCCACCAGCGGCGCCACGGAGGAGGAGATCGAGGCGTTGGAAAGGGCCTTCATCGATCACCTGGTGCGCCTCACCAGTGACGGACAAGCGGCCAAACAACCGGCGCGACTGGAGGCGCTGCCGGCGGCCAGCGGGCGGCTGGTGGGGCTGTTTGTGGAGGCACGGCTGCTGGTGTCGGGCAAGGGTAGTGATGGGGATGCGGTGGAGATCGCCCACGAAGCGCTGCTGCGCACCTGGCCCGAGTTGGTCGGTTGGATCGACAAGGGCCGAGAGGCGCTGCTGCAACGGCTGAGGGTGCGGCGCCTGGGCGAAGACCTCAACGCGACTGCACCTGAGCAGCAGCGGCGGCAGGCGTTGGAGCAACTGGCGGCCCTGGCGGCCAGTGGCGGCGCTGAGGCCCAGGCGGTGGAGCGGGAGGGCGCCCAGCCCCTGGCGGATCTGCTGGCCGCCGAGGAAGCCCCGGAGGCCGATCGTCAGGATGCGGCCCTTGTGCTGGCGCTGATCGGGGCTGAGCAACCGCTGCGGGTTTGCCTGGCGGATGGGGCGGCCCCGGTGGCGCTGCGGCGCCGGGCGGCGGAAAGCCTGGGGCTGCTGGCGAAGCGCAGCGGCGACCAGACGCAGCGTGATCGGATCGCGAAGGAGCTGGAGGGTTGGCTACGCAGTGACGTCATGGATGTGCAAATTGCGTTGGATCTGGATCCAGCAGTGGTGGCGGAAGTGACCGAGGCGGTGGATGCGTATGTGAGTCAGCTGGCCGCAGCGGGCCGACTGGAAGGGATGAGCGAGGAGCTGATTGCGCGCAGCCGTCAGGATTTGGTGGAGCAGGAGCTGCGTCGGCGGCCTTGCGACAGCGGAACGGCCCCCGGCTGGGCGGAGCACGACGCCCGTTTACCTTTGCTGCAGGGGGCATCAAGAGGCCTGCAACTGGCGGCCTCAGCCGACCTTCCTCTGTTGGGCAGCGGCCCCGGCCGGCGGGTGCCGATGCTCACGCTCACGGCCGAGGAGGAAGGAAGCGGCCTGCGGATCCGCAGCGAGGTGGTGAAGCGTGAGGTGTGGAAGCTGCTGTTGCCAGCGGGCGAACAACTGGAGCTGGTGGTGGTGGAAGGCGGGGACTACGAGATCGGTTCGCCTAGTGAGGAGGTGGGCCGTGCCGTGTATTCAGAGCGGAGCTTTCGCCAGAAATGCGAGGGAGTGGATGTGGAGGCATTGCGGAAGGTGCGGCTGGGGAGCTACGCGATGGTGCGTCATCCGATCAGCCAGGCGCAGTGGCGTGCGGTTGTGGAGGGGGTGGCCGAGGATCAGCGGGTCCAGCTGGAGGCGTCTCCGGGCACCTTCCGGGAGGAGGATTCCTGGGAACGCCATGGACAACCGGGCGCCTTGCCGGTGGATAGCGTCAGCTGGAACCAGTGCCAGCAATGGCTGGAGGCGCTCAATGGTTGGCTGGCCTCCCAATGGCCTGAGTGGGCAGAAGAGAATCCAGGGCTGGGCTCCCAAGCGGTGCAGCTGGCGTTGCCAAGCGAGAGCCAGTGGGAGGCGGCCTGCCGGGCGATGAAGGCTTCCTCAGCGGAAGCGCCCACGTCTCCGCCTTTTCACTTCGGCGCCACGTTGGATCCGAGCTGGGCGCGTTACGACGGCAACTACATCTACGGCAGAGGTCGGCGCGGCGACTACATGAAACGTCCGGTGCCGATCGGCTTCTTTGGGCTGGTGAACCGCTGGGGCTTGGCGGAGATGCACGGGCAGCTAATGGAGTGGTGCGCTGACCAATGGCATCGAGATCCCGTAAGTGGAGCGCCTGGGGATGGCGGCGCCCTGAAAGGGCCCGATCTGGGGCTGGCCGAGGTGCCCAGCGAACAACAGATGAAGCTGCTGCGCGGCGGCTCGTGGATCATCATTCCGCACTACGCC
>JBILDB010000389.1:0-2586 GCA_044352805.1 Cyanobium sp. | reverse complement strand
GATCCAGCTGCCAGTCCCCGGCGTAGAAGGCCGCTTGGCTCAGGCAACGGTGCTGGGCGTGGCGCCGCAGATCCCTCTCCAGCACCGCCGCTTCGGCGAAACCATGGCGCTCGACCACGTGCAGGCCCACCCCCTGGCTCATCGCCTCACAGAAGCTGCTGAAGCCGGGCTTGGTGATCATCCGACCGACGAGGGGCATGACGTCCAAGGGGCGGCAATCGGCGGGCAGCACCCGGCCGTTGCTGACGGTCGCCAAGCCGGGATCGGGCCCGATGAAGACATGATCCGGCCAGCGGCTGAGCGCGGCCGGATCGATCGCCAGCCCCAGGCCGCCAAAACAGAGCAGCACATGGCGCTGCCGATCTGGCCCCAAAGCGAGCCGCTCGGCCAGGGGCTGCTGCGCCAGCCGCGGCCGCGAGCAAATGACCCCCAACTGGACCTCGCTCAGGCCCCAGTCCATCGGCATCGCCAAAGGGCAGTGCAGCAGCAAGCTGCCGCGGCCATAGAGCTCAAGGCAGTGCTGGGCCCATGGGGCAAAGGCCGGACCCATGGGCCCATAGATCGCCTCCCAACCGAAACTGGCCAACCAGGCCAGGGGGGCGCCGAGCCGTTCGGCCAGCAGGGCCGCCGCTGGAGGCACATCCGCCATGATCAACACCGGCTCGGCCTGGGCCTGCAGCCAGGCCAGCTCCTGATCCAACTGGGGCGGTAGCTCTTGTTCCAGCTGTTCCAAGGCCAGCAACGTGGCCTCGGCATCGGCGCCGAGGGCATCGGCCTGGAGCACACCCACATCCCAGCGGCAAGGCCGCAGCTCGTAGGGCAGCGGGCCCATGGCCAGCCGCAGGAAGGAATCAGGCAGGGCCGTGGACAGCACCAAGCGCCAATCGGGGCGCAGGGCCGCCAATTCGGCCAATACGGCCACCGAACGGGAACCATGGCCGAAGCCGTGGGCACTGATGCAGGCGTAAATCAGCATCGAGGCAGTAAGGCAGCGGCGGGGTCGCGGTCGCCCTGACCACTTGGTGGCACAGGCGAAGCGGCAAGGGCAAGGGGATCGGCAGCCGGCGGCGCCTTCCAGAGCGTCTGTTCATAGAGCAGGTCACCGCTGCTGCCAAACCAGCGGTGGGAGGCCTCCAACAAGCACCCGGCGGCATCGAACTCCACCCAGCTGAAATGGTGCAGCGCCCGGCCGAGCTGGTCGACACCGTGGCGCGGCACGCAGGCCGCATTCAGATAGGCCGTGCCCCGACCATCGATTCGAAAACTACGCCGCTCGCCTCGCCCCCGGCGCAGGGCATGGTGCATGTGGCCGAACACCACCAGGGGCAGCCGCCGTTGTTGCTGGATCTGGTGGATCGCTAGCGCCAGATCCAGGTCGCCCCAATCCCGGGCCGGCAACTTCCAATCCCGCCCGCAGAGATCGGCCGCCTCGCTGCCCAGGCCAGTGGGACCGCAATGGGCCAGCAGCACCAGCGGCAGGGCCGGATCGGCCGCCATGGCGGCTGAACGAATTCTCTCGGCCGATTCATGCAGGTTGAACGGCCCGTACACCGAGCGCACGGCCTGGGACACCCTGAAACCACCGCCGGCGGTGCCTGGCCGGGCCCCAACCACCGCTATTCCCGGCGGCCGCAGTTCGCGTAACCGCCAACCGCAGTGGCGTTCTCCCAGCATCTCCAGCTGCTGTTCGAGGCGGCGGCCGCTGGGGTCCTTGCCGCTGTCGTGGTTGCCGAGCACGCAGGCCAGGGGAATCTCAACCTGTTGCAGCAGGGCGGCAATGCGCTGGCGCCCCTCACTGAGGTCACCAACCACCAGCAAGGCATCAGGCCGCAACCAGCGCAACAGCTCATGGTCCTGGTGGTTCCACTGGTCGTGGATGTCCCCGGCAATGGCCAGCCTTAGAACCGCCCGGGGGTCACTGGGCACGCGGCTGGGGCAGAAGAACAACCAAATCCCTGACTTCCTAGGGTGAGTGCATCCTGCCTGAACCAGGGAGTCGGATGGTCTTCACCCAGACCGCAAGCTCGCCAACTGCCAGCGACGGTCCCCCAGCGGCGGCCGACTTACCCGCAGCCATCGCCGCGCTCAAGCAGGAAAAAAATGCTGTGATCCTGGCCCACTACTACCAGGACGCTGCAATCCAGGACATCGCTGATGTGATTGGCGATTCCCTGGAGCTGGCCCGCAAAGCCGCCGCCACCGACGCCGAGGTGATCGTCTTTTGCGGGGTGCACTTCATGGCCGAGACCGCCAAAATCCTCAATCCAGGCAAAACCGTGCTGTTGCCGGATCTGGAAGCGGGCTGCAGCCTGGCCGATAGCTGTCCCGCCGAGGCTTTTGCCGCCTTTCGCGCCCTGCACCCTGACCATTACGTGGTCAGCTACATCAACTGTTCGGCCGCTGTCAAAGCCCAGAGCGACCTGATCTGCACCAGCAGTAATGCGGTTCAGCTCGTGCATCAACTGCCGCCCGAGCAACCGATTCTGTTTGCCCCGGACGCCAACCTGGGGCGCTGGGTCGCCCGCCAGAGCGGTCGCCCGCTGACGCTATGGCCAGGCAGCTGCATCGTGCACGAAAGCTTCAGTG
>JBILDB010000388.1:0-2587 GCA_044352805.1 Cyanobium sp. | reverse complement strand
GCCAGTACCGCGAGTTGATTGAGGCGTGGAATGTGGATCAGTTGCTGATCCTTTCCGGTGATCAGCTCTACCGCATGGATTACCAGGCCTTCATCGAGGCCCACCGGGCCAGCGGTGCGGCACTGACTGTGGCGGCCCTGCCGGTGGATGCCGCAACGGCGGCTGGCTTCGGGCTGATGCGCACCGATAACAATGGACAGATCCGGGAGTTCCGGGAAAAACCCAGCGGCAAAGCCCTCGAGGCCATGCGCGTCGACACCGGCGCCCTGGGACTAAGCCAAGAGGAAGCCCTGCGGCGGCCGTTTCTGGCTTCGATGGGGATTTATGTGTTTCAACGGGAAACGCTGTTTCAACTGCTCAACAGCCATCCTGAAGCCACCGATTTCGGCAAGGACATCATTCCAGCTGCCTTGAGCGCCGGCCATCACTTGCAGAGCCACCTGTTTGATGGCTACTGGGAAGACATCGGCACGATTAAGGCTTTCTATGACGCGAACCTTGCCCTGGCCGATGAGCAGCCCGCCTTCAGCTTTGATGATGAGCAAGCGCCGATCTACACGCGTGCCCGCTACCTGCCGCCCAGCCAGATCCACGACGCCCAGGTTCAACGTTCGATCCTCAGTGAAGGATGTCGACTCGACCGTTGTCTGGTCGATCACTGTGTGCTTGGGTTGCGATTACGGGTCGAGGAGGGGGTCGTGCTGAAGGACACTTTGGTGATGGGTGCCGACAGTTTCGAGTCGGAACGCGAACGTGCTGTCGTACGTGCCCATGGAGGCGTGCCTCTGGGGATCGGTAAAGGGTCCAAGATTTCCAACGCGATTTTGGACAAGAACGTCAGAATCGGCTGCAACGTTCAGGTGATCAACAAGGATCGCGTGCAGGAGGCCGATCGCACGGCGCTGGGGTTCACGATCCGCAGTGGCATCGTGGTAATCGAGAAGAACACGACCATTGACCATGGCACCATCATCTAGACCAAACCAATCTGGCCCGCTAGCTTTCAGATCTGGAGATGGCCGAAATCCTGGACCTCACCGGCTAGCGCAAGCAAGGCTCCCCGATTCGTCGTCAGATGGAGGATGCCCCGCAGCAGCGCCCAACCGGAGCCAGGTGCGGGCGCACCGCAAGCGACTGCGGGCCCAGGGAATGCCGGCCGAGGCACTGCGGGCAGTGACAATTGGCCAATGCCTGCTAGGAGGGGCATCTGAGCGGGCGGTGGCAAGGCAGGGGCTCAGGCAAGCAGACCGGTGACAGCTCAGCCACCACTTTCGGCGCGCGCGCCAGTCAGCACACTGCGGACCTCATCGCGGCGCAGCACCAGCACACCCAGGGGGGGCAGGCAGAGATCGAGAGAATGCTCGTAGCCATGCATGGGAGTGGCGGTGCTGAACTTGCCACCGAGATTGCCGAGGTTGCTGCCGCCGTAGCGGCCACTGTCGCTGTTGAAAGCCTCGGCATAGAACCCCTCCAAGGGGACGCCGACGCGGTAATGGGAATGGGGTTGGGGGGTGAAGTTGGCCACCACCACCAACCAGCGCCCCGTGGTGCTTTCGCGGCGCATAAAACTAATTACAGAATGGCGATTGTCGTTGCAATCAATCCACTGGAAGCCATATTGATTGAAATCATCGCGCCAGAGAGCTGGCTCATTTTTATAGAATTCATTCAGGTCATCGACCATGCGCTGCAGGCCTTGATGGGGCTCAAATTGCAACAGACTCCACTGCAGATCCCCCCAAATATTCCATTCAGAACGTTGGGCAAATTCCATGCCCATGAAGATGGTTTTCTTGCCTGGATGGGTCCACATGTAGGCCAACAAGGCCCTGACATTGGCGAATTTCTGCCAGTCATCTCCTGGCATTTTCTGGAGGAGATTACTCTTGCCATGCACCACTTCATCATGGCTCAAGGCCAGCATAAAGTTTTCAGTGAAGGCATACCAAATCGAGAAGGTGACATTATTTTGATGGAACTGCCGGAACCAGGGATCGAGTTCGAAATAATCGAGCATGTCATGCATCCAACCCATGTTCCACTTCAAGTTGAAGCCCAGCCCGCCAATCTCGGTCGGTTGGGTGACCATCGGCCAGGTGGTCGATTCCTCGGCGATTGACAGGGCACCAGGGAAATACTGGAACAGCACGTGGTTGGCCTGCTGGAGGAACTGCACCGCCTCCGTGTTTTCGCGGCCGCCATGTTCGTTGGCCAACCACTGGCCGGTGGGCCGCAGATAATCCCGATAGAGCATCGAAGCCACGGCGTCGACCCGGATGCCATCGATGTGAAATTCCTCAAACCAATAGACAAGATTCGCCACCAGGAAGTTGCGAACCTCATTGCGGCTGTAGTTGAAAATCAGCGTGCCCCATTCCTTGTGCTCACCAATACGGGGATCGGCATGCTCGTAGAGGTGGGCCCCATCAAAGAAGGCTAGGCCGTGGCCATCCTTGGGGAAATGGCCGGGCACCCAGTCCAGAATCACCCCCAGACCCTCGGCATGGCAACGGTCGACAAAGGCCCGGAATTCATCGGGGCTGCCATAGCGGCTGGTGGGGGCATACCAGCCGGTCACCTGGTATCC
>JBILDB010000387.1:0-2588 GCA_044352805.1 Cyanobium sp. | reverse complement strand
GGCCTGCACGTGGTCGAGCGCCATGGTTTCGCCGAAGCGGCGGTGCTGGAGAGGGATCTGCGGCGCCACGCCCAGCACCGTTGCCTGAGCCAAGCGGCCTTCTACGCCGGGGACTGGCAGCTGGATCAACCCCTGCTGCCGCCGCAGCAGGGCCCCCTGCCGCTGGATGGGGCCGCGCAGGCGGCGGCCGCCCTGGCGGCCCTGGCGGAGGGGAGATCAGAGATTCCTATCATTGAGGATCACAAGTTTAAAAACTCTGTGTAACAAAGCCTGGAAATTCCGCTTGATCACAGTGATTAGAAGCCTCCAGGTAATTCTTGATACAGGTGGACACTTGTGCAACCGTCACAAATAAGATGGCCTTCGCGAAGATTGTTAAGCAAATTGGCGCATCCTTTGATTGATTTCTGTACGACCTCTCGAGCTCTGCGTTGCAAGGGAAAAGTTCCTTAGCACTCCTCCTCCTTAGGTGCTTTTCCTTATTCGGGCTCGATTTGAAATCCGACCCCTCCTGCCTCCTCACCGGTTTCCAGGCGTCGGAACGTCCTCTCGCTTGAAATTGTTTTGTCGATCAACCAGCATTCCCGTCTGGCCTGCCTGCTCATTTCTGCCGCTGGCCTGATGTTCTCTGGGCCAGCCATGGCCAGGGAAGTCTCCAGTGAATGGAACCCCAACCCGGCGCCGCGCCCCTTTTCCCAGGTGGCCATGCTGCCCCCCCTGCCGGCGGGTCCGTTCAGCTACGCAATCACTCCTGAGCGGCGTGCCCTGCTCAACACGATTCGCTTCGCCGAAGGCACCTGGGCCCAGGGCCATGAAGTGGGATATCGCATCATGTTCGGTGGTTCCCTGATGCCGTCCCTCGAATACCACCCCAACAGGGTGATGTATTCCAGTCGCTACGCCAGCGCCGCCGCCGGTGCCTACCAGTTCATGCCCTTCACCTGGGCCATGGCCTCCCGCACCCTGGGATTGCGGGGCTTCCATGCCGAAGCCCAGGACCAGGCGGCCCTGTTCTTGATTCAGCGCCGTGGGGCCCTGCCCCTGGCCGATCGCGGTGAATTGACCCCTGAGCTGACCGCCCTGCTTGCGCCGGAGTGGGCCTCTTTCCCCACCCTCCAGGGAGCCAGCTTCTACGGACAGCCCGTCAAGCGCTTCGAAGATCTGAAAAACTTCTACGAAAACAACCTCAGCCAGATTCGATCCGGAGGGGGCCAGGGTTCCTGGGAGCGGGTCGCTGTGCGTCGCTCTGCCCCGACCTGCCGGGACGATTCCCTCAGCTGCCGGCTCAAGGGCATCAGTGCCGCCGAGACGGGCGTCAACCCCTGACCCCATCAAGGTTTCATCCCTTTAGCCAGTCAAAATTAGCCAGTCAAAAAACCGCCCCCCTTGCCAATCAGCAGGGGGGCGGTTTTTTTCTCGCGACAGCCCCAGGTTGCTGGGGTTGATTAATCCCTCAGGATTCTGGTCAGTTTCCGGGGCGGTCCTGGGCCGGTGGCCGGACCAAAATTTGTTGGGCCAACAGGTAGGCCACCACCGCCGCGCCGGCAAAGCCCAGGGCATTACGGGCCAGGGGCAGCCAGTCGTTGGTGCGGGTGACGATCGGCGCCACCCCAAAGATGCCAAAGAGAATCACCCAGAGGGGTGAAAGCAACAGCACCCAGGCCCATTCGATGCGCCGATCGCTTTTCTGACGGGGGTAGGCGGCAAAGCCCACGATCAGGCCCCCCAGGATGGAGGTGCACAGCGTCAGCACCCATTGTTCGGTGGGGAGGCCCGGCACCACCTGGCAGCCGCCCTTCTCAAGGCAGCCCTGCACCGAATGGAGGGCATCGAGAATGGCCCCATCGCGGCCGTGCTCGCGTACGTAGTACTGGTTGCCGTAGCGGGTCTGGAGCTCGACCCAGAAGGTGCGTGGCATCAGGGCGAAGAGGGCATCGCCGACGTTGAAATTGAGCAGGTTGCCGCCCCGTTCGTCCGCCACCAGCAGCAGGCTGCGCTCATCCAGTTTCCAAAAATCCTTGACCGCCTGGCCTGGCGTGCGGTCGTATTGGGTCAGAACTCGCAACTTCCAGCCGCTGCTCTGCTCAAAGCGATCCAGTTCGCTTTCCAAGCTGCTGCGTTGGCCATCCGTCAGGTTGTGGGCCAGATCGATCACGGGCGTGGCGTGGTCGGGCAGCAGGTCGGGGTTGTCGTAGGCCCAGGCCGACGCCCCGGCCGGCAGCAGCAAGCCCAATAGCAGCAGCAGCATCGCCGCCAGGCGCAGGGGCCACTGGGGCAGAAAACGGCCCAGGCTATTTGCCATGGCATCAACGCAGCGTCGAGCAGCATTCTCATGGCTGATGACTCCGATCGCGTGCGGATGGATTCTTTAACAACCCCTTCTGAGTCTCCTGATGGCCGCCAGGGTCGCGAAGCCAGGCTGGCACCGGCCTGGATGGTCCAGCGGCTGCAGGAAGTTGGGGGGGCGGTGCCGTTTCGTACCTTCATGGAATGGGCTCTGCATGATCCAGACCACGGCGCCTATGGCACCGGCCGCCTGCGGGTGGGGCCCCTGGGGGATTTCGCCACTTCTCCCTCCCTGGGCCCCG
>JBILDB010000080.1:0-8560 GCA_044352805.1 Cyanobium sp. | reverse complement strand
GCTGCCCGCCTATTCAAAAAAAGAAAACTGGGGTGCTGCCGAAAGCTTCTACCAATTGGTGCGGGGCCTGCTCAAAGATCAAATGCCGGCGCCGGGATTCGCCAAACCCTCGCCGCAACGCTGGCGCCAAGAGGGGCGGCGACCGAGGGTCAACCTGCTGGGACCCAGCCTGTTGGGTTTCCGATGCCGCGACGACGTGCAGGAAATCAGCAAGTTGCTGGCCAGCCATGGCATTGATGTCAGTGTGGTGGCGCCGCTGGGGGCCAGGCCCGCAGACCTGATGCGGTTGCCTGATGCGGACGCGAATGTCTGCCTCTATGCGGAGGTGGCTGGCACGGTCTGCAGCTGGCTGGAGCGCAGTTTCGGCATGGCAACGGTCAAAACGGTGCCGATTGGCATCGGCGCCACCGGCGACTTCCTTAAGGAAATCAGCGAGCTTTTGGGGGTGGAGATTGGGGCAGCGAACGAAGCCGAATCCCGGCTGCCCTGGTATTCACGTTCCGTCGATTCCACTTACCTCACCGGCAAGCGGGTGTTCATCTTTGCCGACGCCACCCACGCCCTGGCTGCGGCCCGCATCGCCAGCCAGGAGCTGGGTTTTGAGGTGGTGGGCCTGGGCACCTACAGCCGTGAGCAGGCCCGCGAGGTGCGGGCCGCCGCCAAGCAGCTGGGGCTGGAAGCCCTGATCAGCGACGACTACCTGGCGGTGGAAAAGGCAATGGCCGAAGCGGCCCCCGAACTGGTGCTCGGCACCCAGATGGAGCGCCATAGCGCCAAGCGCCTGGGGATTCCCTGCGCGGTGATCAGCTCGCCGTTGCATGTGCAGGATGTGCCGGCCCGCTATTCCCCCCAGATGGGTTGGGAGGGGGCCAATGTGATCTTCGATTCCTGGGTGCATCCGCTGATGATGGGGCTGGAGGAGCACCTGATCGGCATGTTCCGCCACGACTTCGAGTTTGTCGATGGCCACCGCAGCCACCTGGGCGATGGGGCACCGGCGGCGGTGCCAGTGGCGGCGCCGGCGATGCCGGCTCCGGCGGCGGCTCCGCCGGCCGATGCTGGGCCTGGGGGCGTGGCTGCGCAGCTGGGGGCTCTGCAGTCTGGGCCTGCCACTACGGCCACACTGGTGGCCGAACGGCCAGCCGAATCGCTGCTGGCCGAGCAGCTGGCCGACCCAGTTGCCGCTGCTGCTGCCGAGTCGATTCAGGTGGTCGGTACAGCAGTTGCTGGCCCACCCGTCTGGACTCCCGATGGCGAAGCGGAACTGCACAAGATCCCCTTCTTCGTGCGGGGCAAGGTGCGGCGCAACACCGAAGCCTTCGCCGCAGAGCGCGGGCTAGCCCGTATCGACGCCGAAACCCTCTACGACGCCAAGGCTCATTTCAGTCGGTGAGGGCGGTGCGGGGCCGCATGTTTCAGGCCATCAGACCCAGCGACCGACTTGCCATCCCCCAGTGTGGTTGCCCAGTCCCCTGGGGGCCGGCTATCGGTAAACAGCAGCAAGTAGGCCGATCGCGTGCCTGAAGCAGTCCTGGCCCCAGGAGCGCGGATGTGGCCCTCCTGCACCGCGACGTTCCCACCGATGCAGCCCTGGTGCATCGTGATCGATGAATGCCAGAATTTGGCTGAGCTGGCCCGCGGCGCCCAGGAGAGTCAGCGGGCGAGTTGGCGGAACGGCTGTCGATATGCACAGAAATCTTGATCCTGCTGTCCGCCAGGCCCGCATTGCATCTTCGTATCGTTACCAAAATCAAAAGTATTGGCAGAACTGGATATAATGCAGTACTAAGTATCTACAGACCACATTCGGCTCTCCAAGGGCGTACGTCCCTGGAAGTCCTCCAGCAATGGAAGGCGGACTGACCACACCCACCAGCTCTTATAGGAACTCGACCACTGATGGGGGTCACGTCTTGAAGGTGCGAGCTTCGCCGCTATGTGCAGCACGCTCCTATCCCAGTACCTTGAGAGCGGCCCATGGTCGCCAGACACTGGTGCGTTACGCCCATTGCCCCGCTTCGGCCAAGACGCGCTGCTCATGGCCCGCGAGGATGGGCCTTCGCTGGTTGCTCATCGTGGCGACCAGCTGCCTTTGGGTCGCTGCTCAGGCGTTCATCCTGGGGGGCGCCCACGCCTTGCTGCCGCCACCAACGCCAGGGACACCGCTGTCCCCGGCCAAAACGATCAGGACGGCCGAGTCGACTGCAGATGCCTGCCAGGTATCGGACCTTCTCCGCGTGGTGAGCGCACCAACCAAGGCTGTGGCGGAGTGCAGGAGCAGGTGGGGCCTGTGGGGCGTGATCGGGATGGGGGCCCTCCTGCTGATCTGGGCCGTTCAGAGCCTGGAGGCGGTCCACAAACTGATGCGTTGGCTGTTGGCGGCGGGAAGACGCGGCTGGCGGTGGCTGCGGGATGGGGTGGGCCGTTTCCTGGCTGAGATCACGAGGACGGTGAGCCGTCACCTGTCACCCAGGGTCTCCCCATCGGGGAGGCCAGCACCCTCTCCGCCCCAACCTCACCCTGCCCGGCGGACCACGCACCCGCTGTCGTCCGCACCCGTCAACCAGCAAGCCCCCACTCCCGCTGAGGCGCCCGCCGCACCAGCGCTGGCGTTGTTGAGCCAGGCAAATCCCTTCGGCGATCGCGGTTGCATTCGCGATCCGGCTCGCTTCTTTAACCGTGAGCGGGAGTTGGCGGAGATTTTTGATGAGTTGCGCAAGGGCTCCAGCCTGTCGCTGGTTGGGGAGGCACAGGTGGGAAAATCATCGCTGCTGGCCATGATTGCCGCCCGGGGACCGCGGGAGTTGCAGCGCGATGCAGCTGATTTCATCACCATTGATATGCAGGTGATCCGCAATGAGGCTGAATTTTTTGAAGCCTTATGCGAAAAGCTGGGCCTTGGCCTCACGGTGCGGGGCCTGGCACTGGATAGGGCCTTGCGTGGCCGGCAGGTGGTGGTTTGCTTGGATGAGATCGAAAAGATGACAAATCGCCAGTGTTTTTCTGGCGAGGAACGGACGGAACTGCGGGGCCATGCCAACGGTCCTGACACGCCGCTGACTCTGGTGATCGCCAGTCGCTCCCCCTTGGACATGCTGTTTGAGGACAATCCTCTTCGCACCTCGCCATTGGCCAGCCTTTGCCACCCATACCGGCGGATCGGCGCCTTCTCCCAACCCACGAGTGAGGCCTTCCTGATGCACCGCCTTCAGGGCAACGCCGTGGCCTTTTCGGCCAGGCAGCGGCAGATGCTGCATGAGCAAAGTGGCGGCCATCCCGGACAGCTGCAAGCAGCGGCGGCGGCGCTGTACAACCAGTTGCTCGAGCCCTGACGCCAATGCCCACCTTTCCCACCTGGCACGGGGAGTTGCCTCGCTGCTTGGATCCGCTGAATTGGCGGCACAACTTCTTGCTGCTGTACTGGCTATACTTTCGACCGACGGCGTTGAAGGGTTATCTATATCAAGCCGACCCGGAATTGTATCGAAGTGAAGGGGGGAACAAGTTCAAGAGGACCATGGCCAATTCCGCCTATCGGCAGCTGGTGGTGGTGGCGCTTGGAGCCCTGGTTTGGCTTGGTCTGTTGAGCATCGTATTGCAGAGTCTGGTTGTTTTGATATCCGCGGGGCCGTGGAGATCCTTGGCGGGTATTGATCATGTTTCGAAATTATTTTCAGTTTTCTTGCCTTCCCTGGTCTTTTGGGTGGCCCTCGGGGTGGCCGTCGGGGTGGCCGTCGGGGTGGCCCTCGGGGTGGCCCACGGGGTGGCCGGCGGGGTGGTTTACGGGGTGGTTTACGGGGTGGCCGTCGGGGTGGCAGGCTTGGTGGCCGTCGGGGTGGCCTACGGGGCCTACGGGGTGGCCGTCTTAGTGGCCGGCGGGGTGGCCCTCGGGGTGGCCCACGGGGTGGCCGTCGGGGTGGCCCACGGGGTGGCCGGCGGGGTGGTTTACGGGGTGGCCGGCGGGATGGCCGGCGGGATTTTGGTGATCCTCGGATCGCTCAGAATCCCCTTCTATCTCGTCGAGGCAGCGGGATTGCTGTTGCTGCCGCGGCGCCTGAACCACCCCCTCTGGTGGGACGAACTCGCCGTGCTGCCTTTTTGGTGCACGGATCAAACCAGCAGCAGAGCCTGGCGCGAAGGGGAGAGGCGGGGCCTGATCTCTCTGGTGCGGCTGGCGGCGAATCCCTTCCAGCGCTATGTGCTGCAGCGAAGCCTTGTGCGCCAGCTCCACAGCAGCCGCGATCCAATCAGCTTTCTCTATCTGCTCTTGCGGCTTCAAGAGTTGGATGTTTACGCGATCGCCCCCTTAGTATCATCAGATTGGAAACAGATTCCCAGCGTTCGTCAAGTTTACTTGGCTGAAATCGCTGCTCAGGAAGGTGATCGATCACGTCCGCTGGAGCGGGTTGTGTATCGCCTCACCCAACCTCTCCGGCTCACTTGCCACACCCCACTCACAGCTCTGGCTGGCCTCTTGCATGCCATCACCCAACTGGAGGACAGCACGCCCCTTCCTCTGGCTCTTCCCGCCAGCCTCTTCGATTCCCTGCTCGATTACCCCGGTGGCAGCGAACTGCAGAGCAGCTTCGCCTGCATCAGCCACTGCCTCCAAGCCACGAGCCTCGCCAATCTCAGCCAACTCCCCGCCCTGCTGAGCCACATACCCCCCGCCCGAAACGCCATCCGCCCTGAAGTGATCGAAGCCCTGCAGCGCTTGGGCCCGATCAGCCAAAACATCGCCGTTGCTCAGGCCGCCTCCAGCCGCCTCAACCAGCTGGCCGCCTTTGCTCGCGCCACCGAGGCCCTCGAAGAGCTGGGCCCCTTCATCGAGCAAACGGTGGTGGTGCCGGAGAAGGTGTTGCTGCTGCGGATTCGCAACCACTGGCGCACCCTTGTAGCGGAAGCCGGGGGCCGACTCGGAGAACAGGTGCAACACAAGCGTGTGGTGAATCCCTATGTGGCGGGCAACCCGGTGAAAGGGGGCCTCTTTGTGGGGCGCGACGAAATCCTGGGGCAGCTGGAGGAGCTCTGGCTCAAGACTGGCCAGGTGGATTCACTAGTGCTGTTCGGCCATCGGCGCATGGGCAAGTCGTCCATCCTGCAAAACCTGCCCCACCGCCTGGATCCGGCCACCAACTGGGTTGTGGACTTCAACTTGCAAACCGTCAACCGCTCCCACACCGGCAGCTTGCTGTTTGATCTGGCCAGCAAGATGCGCGATGCAGTGCTCCGCCATCCCGACGTCCAGACCCCAGCGACCACCAGTGCTGAATGGACCGTGCCCGAAGAGAGCGCCTTTCGCGCCAACTACCAGCGGGCCTTCAGCCAGTGGCTCGATCGCTTGGCTCCCGTGGTGGCCGGACGCCGCTTCATCATCGCCGTGGATGAATACGAGCTGCTCGAAGAGGCCATGGCTGAAGGCAGCCTTGACGCGCAGCTCACCCTCTATCTGCGGGGCGTGATCCAATCCCGTGACTGGTTTGTGCTCGCCCTGGCGGGCCTCTACACCCTGCAGGAGCAATGCCACAACTACTGGCATCCCCTCTTCGCCAGCATCAAGCCCCGCAAGGTGAGCTTCCTGTCTCCCGCTGCCACCCGGCGCTTGCTCACCCAGCCCTCCGACGACTTCCCCCTCGACTACACACCCGACACCCTCGATGCGATTTACGCCCTCACCCATGGTCAGCCCTATCTCGTCCAACTAATCGGTCAAAATATCGTTGCCCATTACAACCGTCAGGTACTGGACGGCGAGCGTCAACCCGATCAACCTCTCTCACTGAACGATCTAGAAGCCATCATCGCCTCCACTGAGTTTCTTCAAGATGGCTTACCCTATTACGATGGCGTATGGGCGCAGGCGAACGCGAAGGATTCCCCGCCTGGACAACACCCCGTCCTCTACGCCCTTACAACTGGCCCGGCATCACTCGCACATTTGGCAAAGCTCACCGCCCTTCCTGTTGAGGAAGTTACTGCGGCCCTTTCGACTCTGGAAGCACACGACGTGATAAACCTTGGTAATGACGGTGCCTACAGCTTCACAGTGGAGTTGATGCGGCGTTGGGTTGGCCAGCGTCTTCCTCCTGGGTCTTCTTCGGTGGCGTGATGGGCTGCGTTTTGCGGTGGAGCAGGCCAACTCCTACCTGTACCTGCGCGACTGCGGCGAGCAGTGGACCGCCCGCGTGCAGCCGGAGCTGGAGGCGCAGCGGGAGCGGCTGCGGCGCTTGCGGGGCCGCCAGGTGGAGCAGCTGGAGCTGAGCCTTGCGGCCAATCAGCGTCCGCAGCAGATCAAGGACAAGCACCGCCAGGAGAAGCAGAAGGCTATTGATGGGCGCTTCGAAGATCACGAACGCTTCGTGAGCCAGGTGATGACGATCGATCCCGCCCCTTACCTGAAGCTGGTGGCGGTGCTGCACCGGGAGGCCTGAGATGACAAGACGATCAGCCAGCGCCGCGCTCACGGCTCTGAAAAATAGGATCTGCTCAGGAGACAGGGGCAGTTCAGGACACAGCGCGGAACACATCCTCGTCGCTGAGCCAGCAGGCTGTCTCGCCAAAGGGCAGGGCCTCGCGCCGCAGTCGCTCGAAGCGCATCAGCGACAGCTGGCGCCACAGGGCCTCACGCACGATATCGCCTCGGCAGCGGCCGGTATCGGCGCAGACGGCTTGCAGTTGCTGCGCCAGGGCCTCATCGAGGCGGATGGTGAGAAGGGACTGCTTAATGATTGTCATTGAGGCCTTTTTGACTGGCGCACGTGGAGGGGATCAGACCGAATATGATCGAGGTTGGTACGATGTGCTTGGTCTTGATCAGCCTACGAGATGCGCTTTGCATTAATGAGAACCGATGGGGAACGTCAAATGCCTTACGTTATCTAGCTTTAAGCTAATATTCTACAGCAATGATCACAGGCCCGCTCACTTTCATGTCATCAGCGAAAAATGGGAAATCAGAGTCTTCATCGAAACGACAACAACCCAATCACTTCATTACGACATAAAGTGGTCGCGACTCAAAAGCAGAAATCCAAGCAGGAAAACGCTCAAAGCAATCGCGGAAGGAGTATGCAAGCATCGGAGAGCTCTACTAAAGGAGTGGCAAAGCAAAGTACACGGCAAGGGGAGTTGACAGTCTTCTATTCTCCAAGCGCCTCAAGTACGCATGATACCTTATCTAGCATTGCGGTGCACTGGAGAATCAATCAGCAGCTGCCAATAAGAAGCGCAAGTCGAAGTAATGCATTCTATCTTACGACTACCAATGATTTGATCTCTGACCTTGTGGCTCAGAACGTCCCCAGAGTCTACAAGGGAATCTTGATTGATGCTTCGAAGTCCTCTGCCAGTCAGAGAGACCGCTTGTTTTCACTTTGGAGCCAATCAATGGCCGGGGCAAGTGCGACTCCATATTTGGCGAGCAAGAGCTTAAGGGTGATTCGTCGCGTTCTCGAGGCTCAGCGCAATGGCGATGGTGAAGCCGTGATCGCCGAGGCATTCGCGGAGGGCCGCGTGTTCATCGTGAGGGATGCGAATCTGAAGTTCCACCGAATAGATGCCGATCAACATCCTATCCTAACCAAGCTTTCGACACTGCAACTCTTGTCCTTTCGGCTCGACTCAGCCGGCTCCGGGCTGCATTGGCATGACTTAGACTTAGACTTGGATCTTGATGGTTTACTGCTCAGGGGTGAGCAGTCTAATGAAAGCTACAGAAAGGAAAGGGGCTCCGCTTTGGCCATTTGGCTGGATAAGTATCCATCAATCCTTGATAAGCTTTCCACGGAAGACCGAGCTACTATAATGATGACAACAAAGGGAAATGCTGATTTGCTTCTCAGCCTTGTTGACAAACTTGCTGAATCTGCCTCAATGAGTTCAGATGAATTGCTCGATGAACTTGCATTGATACAGCGCCCACCAGGCGTTGAAGTGCCACTTTCTTGAAGAGGACCCATGGCCCTCCCCGGCATCAGCAACGCCAACGAGTTCTATTCCGCCCACTACCTCGTGAGCGTGCTGGCGGGGGATATCAATAAGGTGCCGCAGGCTGGGCCATCAACGACGCCAAACCCCGGCTTTTACTCGTCATAAAAGACGAGAAATGACTTGGGAGCTGAGTTTTTCGACGGATCTGGCGGATCATGACTGCGGCTCGGGGTGCTGGAGCTGCAGCAGATCGAGGCGGTGGCTGGCCTGAATCTCGCCATAGCGATCCTCCGGCACGCCGGCTTCAGCGGCGTAGTTCGGCCAGTCGCGCACGGCGGCAATGACCTCCTCAACGATGGCTTCAGCACGACCCCTTTTCAGCTGAGCGGACCGGCCCGCGGTCAGGAGGTCGGCCCGGGTGAACTGATCGCGCTTGCCATTGACGGTCATCTGATGGGTGGCCGTCCAGTCACCAGCGGGATTGAAACTCCAGGTGATGTCGAAGGCCGGCGAAAGCGACCATTGGCCAGTGCGATCCATCAGAAAGGCAATGTTTTTGACGTGATCATCCTGATTGCGAGCCACCAGATTGAACACCATGCGCCGGTACTGCTCTTCGAGATCCCGCATC
>JBILDB010000385.1:0-2590 GCA_044352805.1 Cyanobium sp. | reverse complement strand
GGCGGACCTCAGCGAGGCCCTGGAGGTTTTTCAACCGCGCCGCGCTGCCCGCAAGATCACCGTCTTCGGCTCGGCCCGCACCCGCCCAGAAGATCCTTGCTATGAGCTGGCCCGCCAGGTGGCCCAAGAGGCTGTTGCCGCCGGCTTTGAAGTGATGACTGGTGCCGGCGGCGGGGTGATGGAGGGGGCCAACAGCGGCGCCGGCAGCGCGCACAGCATTGGTCTCAACGTCGACCTTCCCTTTGAGCAACACTCCAACGCTTTTGTTAAAGCCAGTGAGGGGGGTCTGGTCTATTTCAGGTACTTCTTCACCCGCAAGCTGTTTTTTTTGCGCGAAAGCGATGCCCTCGTCGTGATGCCGGGCGGTTTCGGCACCCTCGATGAGCTCTTCGAATCCCTCACCCTGATCCAAACGGGCCGCACCCCGCCGATTCCCCTGGTGCTGCTGGCCCCCGAAGGCGATGACTTCTGGCAGGCCTGGCGCCTGAATGTGCACGAAGAACTGGCCAAGCGCGGCTTGATCTCACCGGAGGACCGGGACCTGGTTTTTGAAGCCACCCATGCGGCAGATGCTGTAGCCCGCATCTGCCGCTTCTATCGGGTCTTCCACAGTGCCCTGCTGGGTGATGATCGGATTGAGCTGCTGCTCAATGCGGCGGTGCCCCGCAGCCTGCTGCCCGAGCTGAGCCATCGCTTCGCCGACTTGCTGCAGGAAGGGTCGATCCAGGCGGGCGAAAATGTGGGCGAAAACGGTTTGCTTTACCCCTGCCTCAAGCTGCGTTTCGACAAGCGGCGGGTTGGGCGCCTCTATCAATTCATCGACCACCTCAACGGCCTCGAGCTGGAGAACTGCGACGCCCTGCAGCACCCAGCCGATCGCTGCGTCCAGGTGGGGGCGCCGCCATGAAAGGCGCCATCGGCCTGGTGGACTACGGCATGGGCAACCTGCACTCGGTGCAGCGGGCCTTCGAACGCCTCGGAGCAGACGTGCGGGCCGTGCGGGGCCCCGAGGCCATCGACGCTTGCCAAGCCCTGGTGCTGCCGGGAGTGGGCGCCTTTGACCCGGCCATGGAACGCCTGCGGGCAGTCGATCTGGTGGAGCCCCTGCGGCACTCCTGCGCGGCGGGCCGCCCCCTGCTGGGCATCTGCCTGGGCCTGCAACTGCTCTTTGAAGGCAGTGATGAGGGAACAACCAGTGGTCTGGGCCTGGTGGGCGGCCGGGTACGGGCCCTGCCAGCCTGGCCCGGCCAGCCCATTCCCCACATGGGCTGGGCGCCGTTGCTGGCGGCCAACCCCAGCCCCCTGCTGCCGGAGGGCAGCCCCCCTAACTGGGTCTATTTCGTCCATTCCTACGCCGCAGTCCCAGCCGATACCGCCGTAGCCACGGCGCTGGTGGAGTGGGGAGACACGCCGGTAACGGCAGCCCTGTGGCAAGACAACATCGCCGCCTGCCAGTTCCACCCCGAAAAATCGGGCCGCACCGGCGAGGCGATGCTGCGCCGCTGGCTGGCCTGGGTGGCCGCCCAGGGTTGAAGCGCAACCAGGGAGCCGGCGGCCGGCGCCTCGGTGGCGGTGGTGGCGGCCTGAGCCCCCGTGGCGGTGGCGGCCTGCGCCTCAGTGGCGGCCGGCGGCTGCTCAGCCCCCCCGGTTTGCTGGCCCGACCGACGGCGGCGCGGGTGCGGTTGGCGGTGATGAACCTGGTGGCGGACCAGTTACCCGGCTGCCGCTGGCTCGATCTCTGCTGCGGCAGCGGCGTGATGGCCTGCGAAGCCCTGCTGCGGGGCGCGGCACTGGCGGTGGCTGTCGAACAGGATCGACGCATCGCGGCGGTGGCCCAAACCAACCTCGCAGCGGTGGGCCAGGAGCGGGCCCGGGTGATCTGCCAGGAGGCCCGCCGCTGGCTGGCGTCCGGCCCCAGCAGCGACGAGCACCGTTTTGACCTGATCTACCTCGATCCACCCTGGCCCGCCGGCCTGCATGGCCCCCTGACGGAGGCGGTGGCTAGCGGGGGCTGGCTAGCGCCGGGCGGCACCCTGATCTGGGAATGCGACAGCAAGGCACCACCCGCCCTGCCGGCGGGCTGGCGCGAACGCCGCCGCCGCAGCTACGGCGGCAGCAGCGTGGTGCTGCTGGAATTAGCAGGGCACGAGGAAAGCTGAGAAAACTCCTACTTGAGCAGCTAAAGCCAAAATCAATGGGGCAAACCTGGCCCAGCCCATGTCCCCTTAAGGGGGCAAGGGTTTTTTCAAGGCGCCGAGGCAAGATCAAGGGACCCTGCTGGAGCGGGCTGGTTTTGGATCCGGCCCTGGCGCAGCACCTCGGAGGGTTTGCGTTGATAAGCCTTTTGGAAATCGACGCTGAATTGGCTCAAGGAGCGATAACCGCAGGCAAGGGCCACGCCCAGCACACTCTCGCCCTGCAGGGGGTTTTGCAGGCGATCCAGGGCCCTGGCCAAGCGCTGCTGGCGCACCCACTGCATCGGACTGCAATCAAAACGGGCCCGGAAGGCGTAGTGCAGAGCCCTGCGGGAATACATGCTTTGGCGCTCGAGATCGCTGAGGCAAAGACGGTGGTGCAGGTTGAGGCGAAT
>JBILDB010000386.1:0-2590 GCA_044352805.1 Cyanobium sp. | reverse complement strand
CCGGCACCAGGCCAGCGCTGGCTGCCAACAAGCCGATCACCCCAGGGGCGTCCAGGCCCTGGGCCCGCAGCCCGGAGAGGCCTGCCGATCCTTCCCGCTTGCTGAGGCGTTGGCCCTGCTTGTCATGCCAAAGGGGCACATGGCCGTAACAGGGCGGGGCATGGCCCAACACCCCCATCACGGCCACCTGGGCGCCGGTGGAGGACCAAAGATCAGCGCCCCGCACCACGTCACTGATGCCGAGGGCCAGTTCATCCACAGCGGTGGCCAGGTGATAGGCGATCAGTCCATCGGCACGGCGCAGCACAAGATCCCCGACCTGATGGATGCCATCCATGCAGCCTTCTGCAGCCACTCGCTCCCGCCAAAAGAGCGTGGTGGCGGGCAGTCGCAGGCGCCAACTGGGCAGCCGCTGGTTCTGGGGGCCCCACAGGGGCGTGAGCCCACGGCAAAAGCCCGGATAAATGCTGAGGCTGCCATGGGGGGCTGAAATATCGGCCAACAGGCGGCGGCTACAGCGGCAGGGGTATAGGAAGCCATCGCGCCGGAGCGCTGAAAGCACGCTGGCGTACAGACCCCGGCGCTGGCCCTGGAAGACCGGCGGACCATCCCAGGTCAATCCCAGCCATTGGAGATTTTCAAATATGGAATCGGTTGCTCCAGCCCGGTTGCGAGGGCTGTCGAGGTCGTCAATACGCAGCAACCACTGGCCGCCTTGGCTGCGAGCGTCAAGCCAGCTGACCAGGGCGGTGCGGAGGTTGCCAAGATGCATGGGCCCGGTCGGGGAAGGGGCAAACCGACCTCGGTAGCCCCCTACTCTCCGTTTAACGCCTTGCTGGAGCAAGGCCTGCAGGTGATCCGGCAGGCGCAGGGTGTGGCTGATCAGCCTTGAACACGGTCCTTGAACAGCTTGCCGGCGGTGAAGGCGGGCACGCGCTTGGCGGGGATCTTGATCTTTTCGCCAGTCTTGGGATTCAGACCTTGACGGGCGGAGCGCTCGCGGGGCTCGAAGGAGCCGAAGCCCAGGATCGAGACTTTTTTGCCTTCGACCACCGAATCAACGATGGTTTCGATGGCGGCGTCGACGACCATCGAAACATCAGTTTTGGTGAGTTCGGTGCGGGCGGCAACGAGATTAACGAGGTCAGCTTTGTTCATTGGTTGGGGGGGGCCTCCAGATTGGCGATCGAGGGAACCAGTGATGAGGCGAGCCGATCCCGGGACCGACCGCCGAGGCAACGGGCGCGCCAATCGTATGGGCAGTTGAGCGGCACGGCAACCAAAAATTCGCCACTAGACAAGGTTTTTGGCCCTAAACCCACCCTCCAGGCCCCCTGGAAGCCTGGCCCAGTCCCCCTGGGGTAGCCCCAGTTCAAAGGGGGTCAATCCCTTGCGCCAGCAGCATTTCGGCCTGTTTTTCCAGGTCGGCCAACAGCGCCTCTCCTGACCCCACCAGGCTTTCGCCCCGCAGGGCCCCCAGTCCAGCGCCGCTGGCGATCCAGCCAGGGGTACCCGCCGGCAACCAGGCCCGCAGGGCCCGCAGGCTGGCGATTTGCCGGGGCCAGTGAAAAGTGCGGCGGCTGCGGCGGGGTTCCAAGCGGCCCGGCGCAACGGGCACCAGCAGGCGCCCGCAAAAGAGACCCCCGCCGTCATCAGCCCCGCCAGCGTCTGCGCCAAAGGCGTGCAGCACACAGGCCCCTGGACTAGGCCCCGGTGTCCAAAGCAACCGCAGCCCCGGGGCGAGGGCGTGCTCAAAGCCGAAGGTTTCCAGGGCCTTGACCCCAGGCAGCAGGAAGGCCTCCTGTTCCTGCACCAACACGGGCCAGCCGAGGGCCTCCTGCAGGGCCCGGCAGCGGCCGTGGCCGTCCCGTCCCGTCAGCACGATCTGACCCGGACGGGACCGGTGCTGCAGAAATGCCAGGTTGGCCTCGGTCAGCGCCGGAACATCGATCAGCAAATCGCGATCTGAATGCTCCAGAAACCAGGCGCTGCCTCCCTGGTTATCCCGGTTGGGGGCAAACAACCAGAGGTCGGAACGCACGGGCCGGGGGGGGCGCCCCGGTTCGCGGCTGTGCGGGGCCGCTGTCATGGCGGGTTCAACGCGAAAGATTCGCTGGCAGCAGGCCTAGCTTGGCCCCTAACCAGACCAGTGCCCTTTGTCGGCGATCCGGATCGGCCATCCCTCGCCCCTTGGCGCCAGCGTCACCAAAGCGGGCGTCAACTTTTCTGTGGTAGCGCCCCTGGCGACCCGGGTGGAGCTGTTGATATTCGCCTCGGGCTCCGCCCGCGAGCCCGAGCAGGTCATTGAGCTGGATCCCCGCCACCGCTCCGGGGACCATTGGCATGTGGAGGTGTTGGGTGTGGGCCTCGGCTGCTGCTATGGCTACCGGGTGTTTGGTCCGCTGCAGCCCGGCGGCCATGGCTTCAATCCCTCCAAGGTGCTGCTAGATCCCTGCGCCCGGGCGATCACCGGCTGGGATGTCTATGACCGCCTCCAGGCCGTCGGGGCGAAACCGAATACGACCACCTGCCTCAAGGGGGTGGTCACGGAGCGGGACCGCTTCGACTTCGAGGCGGCGCCCCGGCCGCG
>JBILDB010000384.1:0-2591 GCA_044352805.1 Cyanobium sp. | reverse complement strand
ATTTGTTTGAATTGTGGGACGGCGATCAGTCCCCTCTTGGCTTCTTGGAAGTCCCGCTGGTCCTCAAACGGCAAAATTTTTCGCTGGCCGTTCTGAAGTTCGACCGTAAACTTTGACGGATATTTGCCTTTTGGGTCGAAATGCTTGCCTTCCATGGCGCCTGGACCGGCAACCACTGCGCCACCCCCTGAGGCATAGCTGGGGCCACATATGAATAAAGCACTTGCCAATGCCAGGCCAAGTGTTTTGTTGCGTCCCATCTGAGTTTCCCTGGTCGTTGGAGTACTTGCGGGGGCAAGCCTAAGGTATTTGGGTGTTGCTTGTAAATTGCCTCAGGTTCCGCTTCTGGGCGAATATTCCTGGTCAGTTTGAACAGCAAAATTATGCTATTAGGCCTTAGTGCTTTAGTCAGTCCCCCATCGCCCTCCCACCCTCGCCCCTGCGGCGCCAATCTCACCGCCCCATGGCTATCCGCTGCGCTGTGGCCCAGTTCCTGGCGGTAGTGCGCTGCCCAGCCGATTGATAGGCCAGCGAAGGTGGCGCTGCTGCGAGAAGATCGCACCGACCTGCCGTGGTCAGCAACGATAAGCTGCGCTGCTGCGTCACGACCCCAAAACAGCTAAAGTGACTATGTGCATGCAAAGCCACCTCAACCTTAGATCTTGGAGTCTTATCCAGCATGCATGGCAAAGGATTGGTCGGAAAAATCGCCTTGGTTACAGGTGCGAGTTCGGGTATTGGTCAGGCGATCGCCATTCGCCTGGCGCAGGAAGGCTGCAACGTAGCTGTCAACTATCGCAAAGATGTAGTTGAAGCTGAGCAAACGAGGGCTGTTGCACTGCAGAAAGCGGCTGAATCGGGGCATGTCGATGTTCAGGTTCGGCTCATTCAAGGTGATGCCGCGAACGAGAACGACATCGTTCGAGTTGTAAACGATGTGACGGATACCTTTGGCGGCCTCGATGTTCTGATTAATAACGCCGGTATCCAATCAGAACTTCCTTCCCATGACCTGCCTGCGGATCAGTTTGATCGGGTGATTGCTGTTAACTTGCGCGGTGCTTATCTCTACAGCCGCGAAACCATCAAACACCTACTTGCGCAGGGCCGTGCCGGTGTGATCATCAACGTTTCCAGCGTCCATGAAATGATTCCGCGACCCCAGTATCTCAGTTACTCGATAAGTAAGGCCGGCATGGGTAGCCTCACCAAGACTTTAGCTCTTGAATATGCCAACCGTGGCATTCGCGTAAATGCCATTGCCCCAGGCGCCACCGTCACACCCATCAATCAAGCTTGGACTGAGGATCAAGCTAAGAAGGATCTTGTCGAGAGCTACATCCCCATGGGGCGAGCCGGCACTGTAAGCGAAATGGCCGCAGCGGTGGCCTTTTTGGCATCTGATGAGGCTGCATACATCACCGGCCAAACTCTGTTCATTGATGGTGGGCTGACCCTCTATGCGGACTTTCGCGAAGCTTGGTCGGCCTGAGTAGTAGGATTACTTTATTGTCCTATTCAGACAATGGCTGACCTTAAATCCCAAGAATCGCAGCGGCTTGAGCAGGCAAGGGATGGGGAGGTTGATTGGTACAGGTGGGGTCCATATTTGAGCGAACGGCAGTGGGGCACCGTACGTGAAGATACATCTGATGATGGCAATGCTTGGGCTTCCTTTCCCCATGACCATGCACGCTCCCGTGCTTATCGCACGGGCGAGGATGGCTTGGGTGGCATAACGGATAGCCAGAATCAGCTATGTTTTGCCCTTGCTTTTTGGAATGGCAAAGATCCGATACTCAAGGAGCGATTGTTCGGGTTGACAAATAACGAAGGAAACCACGGCGAAGATGTCAAAGAATATTACTTCTATCTGGACAGTACGCCTACCCATTCCTACATGAGATATCTCTACAAATATCCTCAGGCTGCCTTTCCCTACGATGATCTTGTTGCAACCAACAGGGCACGCAGTCGTTACGAGCCTGAATATGAACTTCTAGATACGGGAATATTCGATGACAACCGCTACTTTGACGTTTTTGTTGAGTATGCCAAAGCAACACCTCACGATGTATTGATCAAAATCAGCATTGCCAATCGGGGGCCTGAGGCCGCAACTCTGCAACTGCTGCCCACCTTGTGGTTCCGCAACACCTGGAACAGCTCTGAGCATGGTGCCAAGCCAGTGCTGCAGCGGCTAGCAGCCGCAGGGCACAGCGTGGTGCATGCTCACCTGGGTCCTGCAGCTGAATCGCAAGATTGCAACGATTACTTTTTCTACAGCGAGCCGGGCGGGCAGCTGCTGTTCACTGAAAACGAAACCAATAATGAACGATTATTTGCAACTCCAAATTCCTGTCCTTTCGTTAAAGACGGGATCAACAATTATATTGTTCACGGGCGTAAAGATGCTGTAAATCCTAATGGCAAGGGAACGAAAGTCAGTCCACACTACGATCTCACAGTTCCAGCCGAGCAAACAACGGTAATTAGATTCCGGCTAACGACAACAGCCCCCGATCAAACTGGTGATCCATTTGGTGAGTTTTTTGAGCAAACTTTTTCAAACCGAATTCAAGAGGCAGATC
>JBILDB010000383.1:0-2593 GCA_044352805.1 Cyanobium sp. | reverse complement strand
CACGGCTTCCTGTTCCGGCGTGGCGCGCAGGCCGAGCCGGGCTGAGCGCGCAGGAGGCGAAGCTCCGATGGCAGCCATGGCGAACCCTCCCCTACTTGAACAACTCGGTGATGTTAGTACAACCGACGCACGGAAGCGCTGAGGAGGCGTCCCGCAAGGCTTGGCTGAGGGCTTAAGGGAGGGCATGGCATCGCGGCAGGGCTTCTCCGCCCCCGCGCAGGCCGTGGGCCGCCGGATCCTGGGGGAGGACGTGACCGAGATCGATTACACCACCGAACGCATCAAGCGGATGGTGGGCAAGGTTCACCTCCAACGGCATCACCCGCTACGAGCGAGGCGCCTACGGCCTGGTGGGCGGCGTAGCCGAAGGCTTCTGCGCAGCAGTAGAGCTGAGCAACGCAGTTACCTGGCCGAAGGCCAGCGTGGCGGAGCCACTACGCGAGGAACTGCTGCAGCTGTGCCGCCAGCGCCTCGATGCTTTCCGAATGCAGCGCGGCGAGGAGGTGAGCTGTTTGCTCAGGCAAAAGCCTGCGGCTTCGGGCACAGGAGCCGCCACCGCACGCCGATCAGCGGCTCGATCAAAGTCCGGGTGCTCACCCGGGCCAAGGGCCGCTGCGAATGCTGCGGGGCAGGCTGTTGCTTGGCAAACCCGCATTAAAGGGCCCTGGAGGTGGACCACATCGTGCCCAGGAACCAGGGCGGGTCGGACGACCTCAGCAAGCTGCAGGCCCTCTGCTTCCGCTGCAATGCCGGTAAGCGATGGGTGGCGCGAGACGGGCTGTGGGTTCTGCACGCTTGAGGCCAGCGGCCGGGTGCTACTGGAGAACGCATTAGAAACTGTGCATCGCCGATGCCGATCCTGTGACGCCTGGGCACAGCCTGGTGATCTCGCGGGGGCATGAAGCCGATGGGTTGGCGTTGCACCAGTTGGAATGGAACACGGTGGTGGAGCTGGTTCATTCGATACAGGGGTGTTGAGATCAGCTGGCGGGAATCTCATGCCATCGGAAAACAACGTCGGATTGAACCTCAAGCACCCGATTAACCATGTCAGGGTCACGGCTTTGCTTGATCAACTGGATGGCTGACTGGACCCTGAGCCATTGGTCTTCCGCATTCAAACCAGCTTCCCTGAGAGCGATCACGCCTGGGTGAACTTCTATGGCGGCGGCCAATCGCATGAAATCCCCCACGTTCACCGTGACCACAATCTGATCCAAGGCCAGTGCGTGGGCGAAGACATCCTCATCCGCAGCGGCAGCAAGACCGACATGCACGGCCGCCTCTGCTGGAATTCCCTTGTCACAGGCCCAACGGGCGAGACGAGGGCTGAGGTTTTCGTCGATCAACAGCCTCAAGGGATCGGCCTTCAGCCGCGCTGCAGGGTGAGAGGTTGGCGGGGACGGCCTGGAGGCTTGGGCAGACGGGCCTGGATCTGGGCGTAGTCGAGGGCCTGCCTGCTGAGCTGGGGAAAGTCGGCCTCCAGCTCGGTGCGGCTGACGCCGGAGCGCAGCTGCTCCACAACCACGGCGACTGGAATTCGGGTGCCCCGAAACACAGGCTGCCCCGAGCAGATAGCCGGATTGCTCTCCACCAGGGCATGGGGCCGCCTGAGGAGCCGATAGCGATACCGGAGTTCCTGGCTCACGCTGCTGAAATCAAAGCTGAAGGACACCGCACCGGTTTTGCGCAGTTCACCGCGGCCACGGGACCATTCACCCAGAGCGACCTGACCCGGGGGTGAGTCCACAGGCAACCGCTGAGCCTTCTCGGTGAGGACACGGAACACCTGACGCTTCTGAACAGGCGAAAGCTGCAGCCCCTCGGCACTCAGTGCGCTGACCACCTGGAAGTAGAGCAGCTCACGAAAGCCCAACCGCAGCGGAGCTGCTGACGAATGCGAGTCGGGCGGGGCCAGCACACGGCGGTATTCCTGACTCAGCAGACGGGCATCGGCTTCGAGCAGGGCGGCCCCTGTGGCGGCAGTGAGGGAAGGGGGCATCGCAGGAACCATGTTTCAGGCTGAAGCATAGTAAGGTGGCTGGGGTTGGTGACCCCGTTGGACGGGGTGGAAGGCCATTACCGAAAGAGATGGTTCCTCAATAAGCAAGTTCCACCCCTTGTCACCCTCCATTCCCCACCTGCCCCCCCCCCGCCCCCGCGCAGGCCGTGGGCCGCCGGATCCTGGGGGAGGACGTGACCGAGATCGATTACACAACCGAACGCGTCAAGCGGATGGTGGGCAAGGTTCACCTCCAACGGCATCACCCGCTACGAGCGAGGCGCCTACGGCCTGGTGGGCGGCGTAGCCGAAGGCTTCTGCGCAGCAGTAGAGCTGAGCAACGCCGTTACCTGGCCGAAGGCCAGCGTGGCGGAGCCACTACGCGAGGAACTGCTGCAGCTGTGCCGCCAGCGCCTCGATGCTTTCCGAATGCAGCGCGGCGAGGAGGTGTGCTGTTTGCTCACGCAAAAGCCTGCGGCTTCGGGCACAGGAGCCGCCACCGCACGCCGATCAGCGGCTCGATCAAAGTCCGGGTGCTCACCCGGGCCAAGGGCCGCTGCGAATGCTGCGGGGCAGGCTGTTGCTTGGCAA
>JBILDB010000381.1:0-2620 GCA_044352805.1 Cyanobium sp. | reverse complement strand
CAGCGCAGCAATGCGGCGGTGGCGGTGGCGATGGCCGAAGCCCTGCACGCTTTGGGGTGGACCCTTTCACCCCAGGCCATCCAACGGGGTCTGGCGGCGGCCCGCTGGCCCGGGCGGCTGGAGCGGCGCCAGTTTCGAGGCTTTCCCCTGCTGCTGGATGGCGCCCACAATCCCCCGGGAGCCCAGGCCCTGCGCGACGAGCTGGATCGCCTCCAGGCTGAGGCTGGCAGTGGCATTGGCGGTGGCAGTGGCAGTGGCGGTGACGTAGGGCCACGGCGCTGGCTACTGGGCATGCAAATCACCAAAGATGCCCCCCAGCTTCTGGACGCCTTGCTTCGCCCAGGCGACCAGGTGGCCCTGGTGCCCGTGCCCGATCTGCCCTCCTGGAGCCGGGCTGAACTGGTCGCAGCGAGGCCCCAGTTCGCCCCCCAGCTCAGGGAGGTGGCCACCCCTTGTGAGGGATTGGAGTGGCTGGTGGCGAGTCCCGGACCCCTGGCCGTGGTGGCCGGGTCCCTGCACCTGCTGGGGGCGGTGATCCCCCATCTGGATGCCCCGGCAACGGGGTGACGTTCCAGGTGGCTTCGGGCGATGCTTGGGAGGAACTCCGTGTCGATTGACACCCACTTCATGGCCATCGAACTGACCAGCGACGAACGCAACAAACTCCTCGGCGGTCCCCTGTCCGCCGCCATGGCTGTGATGGCTGTGGACATGGGCATCTTCTCCAGTGCCCAGGAAGCCATCGCCCTGGGCCGCGAACTCGCCCAGGCCGGCAGCCGCTATGCCTCCAACCCCCTGATTGCCAGCCTGTTTGATCAGGAGGCCCTCAAGCAGGGCATCAAGCCCGAAAAACTGGAGGTGTCTGTAGATGACGTGCGCAACGGCAAGGTGCTCGACAAGGCCCTGGCCGAAGTCGACGAGGCCATGGTCCTGGCCCGCAGCAAGGGCGATGCCGAATGCTGTCAGCAATACGCCCAGCTGATCGTGGACAGCTGCAAGGCGGTGGCCGCAGCCGCCGGCAATGGCCTGTTCGGCAGTGGCGAGAAAGTAACTGCTAATGAAAAAGCAGCCCTTGATCGGATCAGCCAGCATCTGGGGGTGCCAATCACCACGGTCTGATTTCCTGTCCAACCCCACCCCCAGGCTCTGCATGCCCTCCTCCCCTCCCCACCGGCCCGGCTCCCTGATCTCCAGAGGGCTGAAGCCGGTGCTGGGGTTGGTTTTTGTCCTGTTGATGCTTCTGGGGGGACCCGTCGGTCCGGCGGCGGCCAGCTTCGCCGACCGGGTCGATTACACCTTGACCAATCAAAGTGGCCAGGATTTCCATGGCCAACAGCTTGCCGAAAGCTCCTTTGCGGGGGCCGTGGCCCGCGAAGCCGACTTCAGTGGTGCCGACCTGCACGGGTCAATCTTCACCCAGGGGTCCTTTGCCAAGTCCAATTTCAGCGGTGCCGACCTCAGCGACGTGCTGATGGATCGGGTCGATATGGGCGGCACCAACCTGCGGGGGGCAATCCTGAGCGGGGTGATCGCCTCGGGCAGCAGTTTTGCCGGTGCCGACATCACCGATGCCGATTTCAGTGGGGCGCTCTTAGATCGGTCCGACCAAGTCAGACTCTGTCGCAGCGCCAGTGGCCGCAATCCCGTCACGGGCGTTGATACCCGCGAAAGTCTGGAATGTTGAGAGCGTCGAGGCGGGGGCTGAGCGCTTCGAGGCGGTAGTCCCAAACCGCTGAGGCGCTATTTCAAGTCCGTTTAGCAGAGGGGACCAGAACGGCCAAGCCAATCAACCCACAACAAAGCGACGAAAGGTTTTCTTGTCCCACTGCAAAATCAGACCGTCGAGCTCTGCGGGACTGGAAAATTCGCGATGGGGATCAATCTTCACACCGTCAAGCTTCACCTCCCCTCTATCAATACGGCGTTTGGCCTCGCTGCTGGTGCTGATTCCTACGGCCCCCAGCAAGTAGAAGGCCTTAGCTGGAAAATTCACCGCCGCCAGGGAAACCTCCGGCACCTCCGCTTCAGCAGCCCCCGCCCCGGCACCGCCGCTCACCAGCAGACCGGCATCGGCCTGGGCTGATCTGGCCGCCGCCAGGCCATGGCGGGCGGCGGTGATGGCCAGAGCCATTGCCTGCTGACGCTCGCGCGGGTGCTCCGGCAACGCCGCCAGATCCAGATCGGTAAGCAGGGTTAGGTAGTCGTTGACTGATCCATCGGGCACTTTCTCAAGCTTGGAATACATTGAGAGCGCATCCTCATCCAGCCCCACGGTATTACCAAGGCTTTTGCTCATTTTTTGCACCCCATCTAGCCCCGGCAGGATCGGCAACAGCAAACCGAACTGGGGCCGCTGGCCAAAGTGACGCTGCAGATCGCGGCCCATGGCCACATTGAACTTCTGGTCAGTGCCGCCCAGCTCCACATCCGCCTGCACCTGCACGGAGTCGTAGCCCTGCAGCAGTGGATAAAGAAATTCGTGCAAGGCAATCGCCGTGCCAGAGCCGTAACGGTTGGCGAAATCCTCTTTGGCCAGCATCTGGCCCACGGTGCTGGTACCCAGCAGTTCAATCACCTGGGGCAAATCGAGGGACGTCAGCCATTCGCTGTTGCGCCGCAC
>JBILDB010000382.1:0-2620 GCA_044352805.1 Cyanobium sp. | reverse complement strand
TCTCCTCGTTGGCACTCCAACCGGTCAATGGCTGTTCCATCGGCTCGCCCAAACTCTTTGACACCTTTCGACACTATCGCGTGAGCCGGATGGACGAGAGCTGCAGCTGGTCCAAATGCTGGCGCCGCACCCCTGCCAGCCCAAACCAGGGCACTTGGGGGTATTCGTGGTGCTCCCAGTGATAGCCAAAGTGATAACAGGCCAACAGCGATAGCCAAGGTGGCAAGGCCAGGCTTTCGGCCCGGTGCCGGTTGCCGCAGGCCTCGGCGCGGCGATGGGGCAATACGGTGCCGACCACAAACAGCTGCAGGGCGCTCAGCAGCAACGGCAGGATCCAGGCCACCAGCACCCGGATGGCCGCCTGGGGCCAGGGCGAACCCCCCAGCAATGTCAGCAGGTAAGCCAGCAGGCACCAGGCCGATATCAGGGCCAGCAACCTGGGCCAGGGCAGATAGGCCCCCAGAAAGCGGCGAAACCAACCGGCCAGTCCGCTGCCGCCATGGAAGTCGGGATCCCGGGGGCTACCAGGAGCTTGATGGTGACGCCGGTGATTGAGGCGGCTACGGCGCCAGGGCAGCAGGGCATAGAGGGTCAGAACCAGCTGGCCCAGCCCATCATTGGCCCGGGGCTGACCCGGCAGCAGGGTGCGGTGCATGGCGTCGTGGCCGACGATGAACAGGCCGCTTTGCAACAAAGCGCGCAACACCACCACCAGCACCAGGGCTGGGGCAGACCAGGTGTGCAGGTCACTGGCCAAAAGCCAGCCAAGAGAGGCGGTCCACACCAGGAGGACCGCCAAGGCGAAGGCCAGGCCAAAACTGGGGCCCAGGAGCGCTGCGGGCAGGGGCTCCCGGGCGCCCACTGTCAACGGCGGAACTGGAGCAGCTCGGCCGGGGAAGCCAACAGGTCGATGGCGACAAAGTAGATCTTGCCCTGGGGATCGAGCAGGAACCTCCAAGCCACATTCATGCCGACGCCGGCGCCGAACCAGGGGGTCTGCACCTTGCCGGTGACCTTGATCTGGTTGAAACCTTCGTCGGTGGGCTCGCTGTAGCCCCGTTCCGGCAGCAGCCGCAGGTTTTGGCAGTCCTCGCGCAAGAAGCGCATGATGGCATCGGTGCCAACTATGGGTTTCTGGAAGGGGGGCTGCAGGGCACCGTCGGGCAGGAACAGCTGAATCAGGTTGTCGAAATCATTGGCGTTGAGCAGATCCATGTAGGCGTTGACCGTGGGGTTGATCACCCCTTCGATGAACACCGGTTTGCGTTCTGCCTCGGCGGTGGGAGCCGCCACCGGTTCCATCACCCGCTGGCCTTCGCCCTTGGCGGGGTCGAAGCCCATGTCAACGACAAAATTGCGCAACAGGGTGATCTGCTGGCCTTGGTCCACCGCCTTGACGGAATTGAGCACTGCAGCGGCGTTGGCCGAAAGGCGATATCCCTCGGGAATGGGGGCCACCAGCCCCTCCTGCATCCACTGACCGAGTTTGTACCAAAAACCCAGCTTGATATTGACCGACCAGTTGGCGTAAGTGCGGCCGGCTTCGTTGTCGGTGCGGTTGGCCAGATCGCACATCAGCTGGCTCTGTTCGGCAAACGACATCGCCTTGATGTCGTTGAGCAGCCGTTCGGCGAACTGCATCCGGGCGGCACCCGGAGCCGCGATGGTGATGGTCTGGCCCATTTCCAGATAGGCGTACCAGATCAGGGCCAGTTGGTCCTCGGCATTAAGCAGCTGGAACCGGGCCGTGATTGCCGGAATAACATCGGCGGAGAGGGTCTCCGGGAAGATCTGAGTAGCCCTGTCGAGGGTGAAGGTCAAAATCCGTACCGAATGCAAGTGTTCGTAACAAATCCTAACACTGGCATTCGGGTTTAGAAGGCGGTTCTCCCATGTTGAGGGCGATGGGGAGCCAGGTTTTCGCGCTCCTGGCTCCCCTGCGCACCACCCTGGTGCCTGGTTGACTCACTCTCAGGGCGAACCCAGTCTCAGGGCTTCATTTCGAAGCAATTCTTTTGCTCCAGTTTGCCCAGCAAGCCATTGAGCCGATCCAGGGCCTCGGCCACACTCACCACCTTGGCTTCGTATTGTTGGGCGAACTTGCTGTAAGCATTGACATCGGCCTGGCGCAGCAAACGGGCCTGGGCCTCATTGAGGCGCAACTGCCGCAATTCCGCCACGCCTGGATCAAATTCCTTTTGCTTGACGGTCAGCACTTCGTTGCGCAAGGCCCGACAGCCCCCCAGGGTCTCTTGGCGTTGTTGGTCCACCAGGCTTTGGCGCCAGGTCAGGGCGCCAGCTGTCGCCAAAGCCCCCGCCACCAGCAGGATCAGCAGCTTGGTCTTGAGCGAAAGTGGGGCCATGAAGGTGGGGCTTTACGTTCCCATGCTGCCCCATGTTGCCAAGTCATCGGCACCCGCACCGATGCGATCGTCCTTGAAAGTGAGATACCCCATCCCCTGGTTCCATGAGTTCAAACTTCACCGGCCAGAGCGCTGACGGGGGTGCTGGAGTGACGGCCACCCGGACCGCCCTGCTGGAGCAACTGCGGCGCCCCCGGCCCGGTTGGGGCGCCGATGCGGCCGTGGTGAGGACGTTGTTCGAAAGCCTGGAGAAGCTG
>JBILDB010000380.1:0-2623 GCA_044352805.1 Cyanobium sp. | reverse complement strand
TGGGCGTCGCCGGCCGCACCCCCGAGGTCCGGGGTGAAGGGGCTGACCAATGCCTCACGCCGATCGCCACCTGCGGGTTGGTGATGGTGTCCATGGGGCTGCTGATCGCCGACGACCAGCCGGTGATTTGGCGGGGACCGATGCTCAACGGCATCATCCGCCAGTTTCTCTATCAAGTCGACTGGGGCGTCCTGGATGTGCTGGTGGTGGACCTGCCACCGGGCACCGGCGACGCCCAGCTCTCCCTGGCCCAGGCCGTGCCCATGGCGGGTGTGCTGATTGTCACCACCCCCCAGCAGGTTTCGCTCCAGGATGCCCGCCGCGGCCTGGCCATGTTCCAGCAGATGGGCATCCCCGTGCTGGGGGTTGTGGAAAACATGAGCGCCTTCATCCCCCCCGACCAGCCAGAGCGCAGCTATGCCCTCTTCGGCAGCGGTGGTGGTGCCTGCCTCGCCGCCGAGGCGGAGGTGCCCCTGCTGGCCCAGCTGCCCATGGAAATGCCCGTGATGCAAGGGGGCGACCAGGGGCGGCCGGCGGTGCTGAGTGCCCCCACTTCGGTCACGGCCCAGGCTTTCCAAGCCCTGGCTAGCCGGGTCAGCGGCCTGGCCGCCCTGGCTACCAAGCCCGCCTGATCCCGATGGTCGCCCTCGGCAACCCCCGGGCCCAAGCCCTGCGCCGCAACCGCCGCCAACGTCAAGGGAGCGCCGTCGATTGGATTCTCTGGGGGGTGCCTCTCGGGCTCACCGTGTTGGCCGGCATCCTGATCGCCAGCACCCAGCGCCAGGCCGATTACGCCGACTGGTATCAGCACTGGATCGCGGCCGCCGTCGCCATGGCCCTGGGCCTGCTGGTGGCCCGCATTCCCCTGGAACAGCTACGCATCCTGCTCTGGCCGATCTACGGCGTCACCATTCTTTCGCTGGTGGCCGTGCGCTTTGTGGGCACCTCAGCCCTTGGGGCCCAGCGCTGGATCAGCATCGCCGGCTTCCACGTGCAACCCTCCGAATTCGCCAAGCTCGGGGCCATCCTGCTGCTGGCGGGGGTGTTGTCGCGCCATCCGGTGGAACGGCCCGTCGATCTGGTCCGTCCGCTCGGCCTGATCGGTGTGCCCTGGTTCCTGGTTTTCATCCAACCCGATCTGGGCACCTCCCTGGTGTTTGGAGCCATCGTGTTGGTGATGCTTTTTTGGGCCGGCTTGCCATTGCCCTGGCTGGTCTTGCTGTTGTCCCCCCTGCTGTCGGCGATCCTGGCGGGCACCTTCGCCTGGGCCCTGCTGGCCTGGATTCCGCTGATGGGCTGGTTGGCCTGGCGCAGCCTCCCCTGGAAACGGGTGGGGTTGGCGGTGGTCAGCGGCGTGCAAGTGCTTTTCGCCGTGATCACCCCCCAGCTCTGGATGCACGGCCTCAGGGAGTACCAACGCGATCGGTTGGTGCTGTTCCTGGATCCCTCTAAAGATCCGCTCGGCGGCGGCTATCACCTGCTGCAGAGCAAGGTGGGCATCGGCTCGGGGGGGCTCTGGGGCACCGGCCTGATGCACGGCCTGCTCACCAAACTGCGCTTCATTCCCGAGCAACACACTGATTTTATTTTCAGCGCCGCGGGCGAAGAATTGGGCTTCCTGGGCTCCGCCCTGATGGTCGCCGCCTACGCCCTGCTCTGCTGGCGCCTGATCCAGATTGCCGTCCACGCCCGCACTGATGTCGAGTCGCTGGTGGTGGTGGGGGTCGGTGCGATGCTGATGTTTCAGATGGTGGTCAACATCTGTATGACCATTGGTTTGGGCCCAGTGACAGGTATTCCCCTGCCCTGGGTCAGCTACGGACGCTCGGCGATGCTCGTCAACTTCGTCTGCCTCGGCTTATGCGCCTCCGTTGGCCGCCGTAGCCACGCCAGCCAACGCAGGTGGTGAGTCTCGCCTCTCTCCATCAACACCTGGCCGAAGGGGCGCCAGCGGGTCGCGGAGATGAGGACAGTGTTCGCCGCCAATGGTGGGCCGCCCTGGCCACCCTGCAGGACGATCTGCTGGACCCGGTCTTGAGCCAGCGGGGCGTCTGGTTGGCGATGCCCCTGCCGGCGCTTTACTCCCCCAACCTGCTGCAACATCTAAATGGTTGGGTCTGGGCTCCGGCCCAGCTCGCCCAGGTATTGCCCCGCGGCGGTCCACCCCAGTTGCAACGGGGGGCAACCCCGGCGGATCTGGATCCCGCCAGGCCGACGGGCAGCTGCCGCCGTCTGCCCCTGCTACAGGGCGATGGCACGGACCCCCTGCTGGTGGTGATCACCCAGGATCTGCAAGTGGCAATGGCCCTGGAAGGGTCCCCGGAAGCCCGCCGCCTGTTGGTGCGCTTTGACGCGGAGGCCGTCACCCTGGTCCTCCATGGCCTGGATCAGCGTTTACAGGAGGACGACCCCCGCGAAGCGGCCCGGCTGCGGGCGGCCCTGCAGTCCCTCGGACCCCTGAGGAACAACCCCCAGCTGGCCCTGCGCTTTTGGCCTCTGCTGGCGGGACGGCTGGCCAGCATGGCCCCCAGCGTCACCCTGCAGCCGATCATCCACCCGCCCCGACGGCAGGCCAACGGCAAGGATCAGGTGGATGGCGAGCTGGCCCTGCTGGAGGCCCTCA
>JBILDB010000003.1:0-29143 GCA_044352805.1 Cyanobium sp. | reverse complement strand
GATGAGGTGCTCAGCAGGGTTGTGGCGGGCCGGTGGTCCGTCGAAGAGCGCTCGATGCTTGTCGTTACTGTCTTGAGGGGCGAGCAGCGGCGTTGGGAGGTGTTGTGTCTCAACGAAATGGCTCTGCACCGGGAACCCCTGACCAGCATGTGTCACTTTGAGATCGCCATTGGACGTCATGCTCCGGTGGACATCGCCGCTGATGGCGTGATTCTTTCTTCGCCGACGGGATCCACGGCCTATGCGCTTAGTGCCGGGGGTCCGGTGATTACCCCAGACTGTCCAGTTCTGCAACTGACCCCCATTGCTGCCCATTCCCTGGCCTCCCGGGCGCTGGTGTTCAGCGATCAGGAGCCGGTCACGGTCTTCCCGGCCACGCCCGAGCGCCTGATGATGGTGGTGGATGGCAGTGCCGGCTGCTACGTCTGGCCAGAGGATCGGGTCTTAATTCGTCGTAGTGACCATCCGGTTCGATTTGTGCGGCTTGCGGATCACGAGTTTTTCCAGGTGTTGCGCAACAAGCTCGGTTGGGGTTTGCCCCATGTGGCCAAGCCAGGAAATGGCCTCGAACCCCCAGAGATGGCCGGCCAAGGGGGAGCTGGTCAAGGGCGATGACCCCAGGCATCCCTTTGGCCTTGCCAATCCTGTTGGTGGGTCCGGAGGCGGCGGCGCTGGGGCCCCGTCTTGAGCTCACCGGTTACACGAGCCTGGTCGCGGACGACTTTGCCGTTAAGCCTCTCTTGGCAGGGCTAGCCGATCGGGATCCTCCGGCGGCTGTCATCCTTTCGCCCCATTACGCGGACCGGATTCCAGATTTACGCCGTTGGTGGGGTCCGCTGGTGGTGGTGTTGCTCGGGTTGGAGCAAGACGGGATGTTGGAGCGGGCACGATGCCTCGCCAGCGGCGCCGACGATTTCTGGTTGACCAACTCGGGGCCCAGCGAGCTTTTGACCCGCCTGCGGCTGCATCTGGAGCTGGGGCGCCGCAGCAGCCTGGATCCCCTGGGCCCAACTGCGGATCCCCGGCTGGCCCCCGGCGCTGGGACCAAGGATCAAGCACCGGAGTTGGATCTGCGCTTGGCGGACCTGCGCCTGGTGCCGGCGTCGGCAAAGGTGTGGCGCGGATCACGGTTAATCGAGTTGACGGCCCGCGAGTATCAGTTGTTGCTGTTCTTTCTGCGCCATCCTGGCGAGGTGATCAGCCGGGACAAGATTTTGCAGCTGGTTTGGGGCCACTCTGAATCCGGGGGCAGCAACGTGATTGATGTTTACGTGCGCTACCTGCGGCAGAAGCTGGAGGCCGGCGGCGAGGGCCGCCTGCTTCAGACCGTGCGAGGCCAGGGCTATGCCCTGGCGGAGCGATTGCCGGCACCCCAACCTGAGCAGCCGTGAGCATTTTTGGACCAAGACTCTCTGCTGGTGCCAGATGGGTGGGGCTGCTGGCCGCCGCACCTTTGGTGTTGGTTCCGCAGGGGGGGGCCCGGGACGTTGGCGTGCAAGCAAAAGGCCTGAGCCAGCCGCCCCAGTATCTGCCGAAAGAGGCCCATTGGTGCCTGGCTGGACCTGCAAGTGCCCCTGCTGCTTCAGGGACTGGGGGCATGCCATCGGCCGTAAAGGTGGCAGCCTCCCCTTGCCTTGCCCTGGAGGTCCCTAGGACCGAGCGCCAGTACGCCTGGGGCCTACAGATGCGCCCCCCCCTGCCCCCCCTGCATGGCATGTGGTTCGCCTTTCAACCGCCCACCCCTGCCCGTTTTTGGATGTATCGCACCCTGGCCCCCCTGGATATGGTGTTTGTGCGCGACGGCGTTGTGGCCAGCATTGAGGCCGCCGCCCCTCCCTGCCCGCGCTTGCCTTGTCCCAGCTACGGATCTGGAGATCTAGTGGATGGCGTGGTCGAGTTGGGCGCCGGCGAAGCGGCTCGCCTCGGGATTCGGGTGGGGACCCCGGTTGAAATTCGCTCTTTGCCCTGACTTACCGCTCTAGGTCCGCCGTCCCCTCAAGATCAGGACGGGATTTAGGGGCATCAAGCGGGTGCCATCGCCCAGGGGGGTGCCTCGCCAGGCCTGGAGTTGGCTGATTCTCACTTCAAGGCCTGCTTGCTCTAGGGCTTGGCGCACCGCTGGCAGGGCCTCCAGGGTGGCCAGTGGAACGACCACGATTCCGCCGGGGCGTAACCGTTGCAGTACCTCCTGAAGCAGGGAGTCGCGACGGCTGCCTCCGCCGCCGACCAGCACCCGATCCGGATCGGGCAAGCAGGCCAGGGCCTCGGCGGCTTCGGCTTCGAGGATGCCGGCGGGGTGGACCTGCAGCCGAGCCGCATTGGCGCCAATCAAGGCCGCAGCCCCGGCCCGTCGTTCGATTGCCCAGAGCTGCAATTGGGGCCGCAGCCTCAGGGCCTCTAGTCCCACCGAACCCACCCCCGCTCCCACATCCCAGAGCACCCCGTGCTCGGGCAACTCCAGGTCAGCCAAGAGCTGAATTCGTACCTCGCGCTTGGTCATCAGACCCGGTTGGTCTTGATGTTGCAACCACAGGCCGTCTGCAAGGCCAAAGAGGGGCAGGGTCTCGGCTGCAGGGAGCTCTGGCGGTTCGGCGATCAACACCACCAGGTGCAACCGATCCAGGTCGCTGGGCAGGGGTTCAGCGGGGGCAAAGCAGCGGAGCCGTTCGTCCGGGTGGCCGAGCCGTTCTGCCAGCCAAAAGCGGTATGCCGACTCCAAGCCCGAACTGGCCAGGAGGCGCCGCACGCTCAGGGCACCTCCTTGGTCTGGATCGCAAAGCACCCCTAGCGCCGCTGGGCGCTGCTGCAGGGCCTGGGCCAGGGGCTCGGGATCGCGGCCATGCAGGCTCACCCAGCGGGCGTCCTGCCAAGGCCTTCCCAGGCGGGCGAAGGCCAGCTGCAGGGAGGTGGGGGCGGGATGGAAACGCAGGCACCCAGGGGGCAGATGCTGCAGCAGCAGGCGGCCGATGCCGAACCAGAGGGGATCGCCGCTGGCCAGCACGATCACCGATTCCCGCCGCTCCAGGGCCTGGCTTAATCGGCCAAGGAGCGGACTTAGGCCATCACTGGCCTGGAAGGCCGGACCGTCCCTAGGGGAAAGTGCCGTTACCTGCCGTTTCAGATCAGCGAGGAGTCGGGCGGGGGCCACGACCAGATCGGCTTGGCTCAGGGCCTCCTGCCAGGCCTGGGTCAGACCGTTGAAACCGGAGCCATCACAGCCAACCACTTGGATCGGTGGGGGGGCAGCCCAGTTGTTGACAGGCTGGGCGGCGCAAGCCCTAGACGGAGTCACGAGGGTTGGCGATTCAGAAAACGCAGAAACGCTTCGCTGACGTTCTTTGCTCCCGCATTAGTGAGGTGGTTGCTGTCACTGAAAAGCATGCGTTCGCCGGCATGGGTTGAGCACTCTTTTTGGCTGGGCGGACAGAGGCTGTTGAAAGGGTTGAAGACGGTGAGGTTGGGGATTGATTGATCGAGTTGGTTAAGCAGGTCGCGCAGGGGGGCCAATCGGTTTTCCTGTGCGGAACGATTGGTCAGCACCGGTTGGCATTGGGGGCTGAGGCTCGATTGGGGGCGGAACCATTCTTTTTGGCAAACCGTCATGGGGAGGCGCACCTCTTCGCGGCTGTCGAACGAGGGCATTGGTGCAAACAGAATGACGCTGACACCGCGTTGGGCCATGTCGCCCGCAAGTTGCACAATTGCTTTGACAAAGGCCTTTTTCGCCTGCTCATGTTGAACGCCGAGAAGGTAACCTTTTAAATTATTAACGATGACAATACTGTCGCCTGGCCGCACCTGCGTCTGCAGATAATTCAACTCATTCGTAGTGCTTTTCGGGCACAGTTTGTAGCGGGCTTCTGAATGCTTGTTGGACACCCATGGTGAGAAATGGGGGAAGGGGCAGCCTCCCCGCGCCATAAAGGCAACATTCAGATTGGCAATATTCAGAATATCTTCTCCCAGGGGGATAATCGAATTGGTATGGCTATCGCCGATAAAGTATAGGGTTGGCTTTCCTGGGTGACGTACTACGCGACATTGCTCCCGTTGGCGATTCGTGCGGGCCCCGGCTGTCGGCTCTTGAAAACAATTGACCGTATTGATTGGCGTGCCGGTGATTTCCTTCATGTTGCTGGTGCCGTTAAGGGGTAGATCCCGTCGTCCAATGAAGAGCAGCGTTTTGAGAGGACCCTGGAGGCCCGCCAGCAACCCAGCGGTAGCCAGGGTGAAAAAGGGATAGACCAGGATGGGTGATGGCCCAAGACGTTGGGGCTGCAGGGTTACATCGACTGGATCTGTTGGGCGTCGGACCGGGATCTTGGCTTTGCGGGGCGAGCGGAATAAGGTTTCCAGCCGATAGGAGAACAGGGTCAGCAGGGCCGTCAAGCCAAGGATGGGCACCAGGGTCACCATGGACACCCCCACGGTCCAGCGGGCCAGCACGATCACCGGCCAGTGCCAGAGGTAGAGGGAATAGGAGCGCAAGCCGATCGCCAGGCTCAGGGGATGGCGAAGCAAGCGACCGAGGCCAAGTTCGGGCTTGAGGAGTAGGAGTAACAGACTTGTGAGCAATGTGGCCGCGATTGATCCGACGGGCTCCATCGGTAGGGGGACAATCATCACTGCGAGCAGTCCAGCAAAAAGCAGAACGCTGATGAAGACGCTTAAATTTGGCTTGATTTGCTGATGGTTCTGGTTGTGGCGGAAGCGGAGAAAGGCGAGGCAACCGGCTGCCAATTGCCAGAAACGGGCGGCGGTGAGAAAGAAAGCCCTATCCGTCTGACCGCGAAGAATTAGAATCAAATATAAAAAGAGTGATCCCGCAAGCAGAACTAAACTTAGCCAGGTCAGGCGTCTAAGGGCGCGGGGTGTAGCGGGCTTGAGCCCTAGCCCACTTAAGAGAATAATCAGGGGCCAGAGTAAATAATATTGCTCTTCTACCCCCAGGGACCACGTATGCAAATAGGGGTTAAATTGGGTGTCGGCAGCAAAATAATTTGTACCCTGCTTCATTAAGTATAAATTGCTTAGGCCGAATAGGGCTGTAATTCCTGTGCGTAAGGTCGCAATTCGGGTGTCTTCTAAGGGGGAAATCACCAGGCCCGTCACCAGGGCTACCCCTAGCACCATGGCAATTAGGGCAGGTAAAAGTCGTCGGCAGCGACGTTCGTAAAATTGACGTAGGAAACGGCCCCAAGAGCCATCCTCACGGGCCACGAGTGATGCGGTCACCACATAGCCAGAAATCACAAAAAAGATATCTACTCCGAGATAGCCGCCTTTCAGCCACTCGCTATTGAGATGATTAATCAAAACAGCTACAACCGCCAATGCCCTCAGACCATCAATTTCAGGCCGATACCGATGGATCGCTTGAGGAAGTTCTGTCTTCGGCTCGATCGAGACTGGCGACGAGCCTGGGGCCATTGGATCACTTGTAATTCGGGCAAATGTTATCAGCACCAACTCCATTGGTTGAAATTTAGACGTCGCTTCGTTTTCATGCGGCCTTTGCTCGCCTCGTCAGGTGGCGCCAGGTCTGACAAGCTGGCGCGCAAAAGCTTCGCTTCGATGGCGCCGTTCGGTCTCCCCCGCCTCCGCCCGCCGCGATCGGCAGAGAAACCTTTCTGGCAGCCGCCTTTCGCCAGTTGGCAAAGGCCCCTTGGTCAGGGTTGGGAGCGGCCCTACACGGTGCGCTACGCCAGCAACCTGGATGACGGCCCCAACCACGGCATGCCCTTGGGGGGATTCGGGGCCGGATGCATCGCCCGAGCCCCTGATGGTGCCTTCAATCTTTGGCATCTAGATGGCGGTGAGCACTGGTTCGGAATGTTGCCGGATTGCCAGTTCGCCCTGTTTGAGGACGATGGCCAGCGGCGCCTCGCCCATGCCCTGGCTAAGGCACCGGTCCGGGATGATTCGCGGCCCGAAGCGACCGAGGTTCCCCTGGGAGCCTGGAGCTGGTACCCAATGGGCGATGCCCTGTCCCCTGGAACGGGATCGACTGGCACCTACGCGGCCCGTTATCCGGTCAGCCAGGCGCATTACCGCAATGTCTTCGAGGTGGAAGCGGTCTGTGAGGCGTTCAGTCCCATCTTGCCGGGGGACTATGAGCGCACCAGCTATCCGGTGGCCGTATTTCGCTGGCGCTTCGTCAATCCCACCTCAGGACCGCTGAATCTGTCCTTGCTGCTGAGTTGGCGCAATACCTGTGGCTGGTTCACGAACACCGACCCCTCCGCTTCCGTCCATTTCCGTGACGACGGCAGTCCGGAACACAATTACGTGCCATCCATCGGCGCCAGCCGTGGTCAATGCAACCGCTGGGGAGATGGCCCCGGCTGGATGGGGCTGGTGCTCGAAGGCGAGCGCTGTGAACCCCTGGCGGAGGGCCAGGGCCAGTGGTGTTTGGCGGTGGCCGATGGCCTGGCCACGGCCGCTGGTTCGGTCGAGGTGATGCGTTGCAGCCGCTGGAATCCGGCCGGCGATGGCGCTGAACTCTGGGAACCCTTCGCCCGGGAGGGCGGGATCCCCGATTGCGACGATCAGACTCCAGCAGGGGAGAACGAACCGCTGAGTGCCGCCCTGGCGATCCGCTTTGGCTTGCAACCGGGGGAGAGTCTGGAGATTCCAGTGGCGATCAGCTGGGACTTGCCGGTCACCAGTTTTGCCAGTGGTGATCGGCGACTGCGCCGCTACACGGATTTCTTTGGGGTCGGGGGCGATAGCGCCGGCGCCATCGCGGCCGAAGCCCTGCGGGATCACCAGATGTGGTCCGCCGCGATTGAACGTTGGCAGGCCCCCGTCTTGGAGCGCACGGATCTCCCCGAAGACCTGCGCATGGCCCTCCTAAACGAGCTCTACGACCTGGCCAGTGGCGGCAGCCTCTGGACGGCCGCCACGGCTGAAGCGCCGATCGGCCACTTCGGGGTGCTCGAGTGCCTCGACTACGCCTGGTACGAAAGTCTGGATGTGCGTCTCTACGGCTCCTTGGCGCTGCTGCAGCTTTGGCCTGAATTGGATAAGGCGGTGCTGTTGGATTTCGCCAGGGCGATTCCGGCCGCCGATGCCACCCTGCGGCCGATCGGCTGGTACTTCACCCAGGGCAAAGGTCGGGTGGAGGCGCCTCGCAAGCTGGCGGGGGCCACTCCCCACGATCTCGGCGCCCCGAACGAGCGTCCTTTCCAAGCCACCAATTATACCGCTTACCAAGATTGCAATCTCTGGAAAGATCTGGCCAGCGATTTTGTGCTGCAAGTATGGCGCACTTTTCGGTTTTCCCCCAGCGGTGAAGATCTTCAGTTTCTGGCGGATTGTTGGCCGGCCTCGCTCCAGGCACTGCGTTATCTCAAGCAATTTGATGTCAATGACGATGGTCTGCCCGATAACGGTGGTGCCCCCGACCAAACCTTTGACGACTGGCCCCTGCAGGGGGTCAGTGCCTATTGCGGTGCCCTCTGGATCGCCGCGTTGGAGGCGGCCCTGGCCATGGCCCAGCGGTTGCAGTTGGATCTGGGGCTGGACACCGGCGAAGAGCAGCGGCAATTCGGGGGATGGCTGGAGCAATCCAGGGCCAATTTTGATCGCCTGCTTTGGAATGGCGAGTACTACAACATCGATGCCAATAGCGGCACTCCCGTGGTGATGGCCGACCAACTGTGTGGCGATTTTTATGCGCGCTTGTTGGGCCTACCGCCCGTGGTGAGTGAGGAGCGGGCCCGATCTTCCCTCAAGGCGATCCGGGAGGCCTGCTTCGAGCGCTTCCAGGGCGGCAGCCTCGGAGTAGCCAATGGTCTGCGGCGCGATGGCACCCCGCTGGATCCCCAGGGCACCCATCCGCTGGAGGTTTGGACAGGCATCAATTTCGGGCTAGCGGCCTACTACCGACTCATGGGGGAGACCCCCACCGCTCTGGCCATCTGTAGTGCCGTGGTGGGTCAGGTCTACGGGGGCGGGCTCCAGTTTCGAACCCCAGAGGCCATCACCGCCGTCCACACTTATAGGGCCTGTCATTACCTGCGGGCCATGGCGATCTGGGCCCTTTGGGCCACCCATACCCAGTGGCAGCCCATACCTGGCGCCGAGCGTCGACCCTGATGATCTTCCCTGCCCGTCTCCCCTGTTGGCTGCTGCAGCCCTTGGCTTTGGCCCTGGCGCTGGTTCTGTTGCTGTTTGGTCCCGATCCTGGAAATGCCCAGATCCAGGCCCATGGCGATCTTGGCCCTGGGGTGGCCGTGGTGCGCAGCCTTGAGAGCTTGCGGGATCTGGACCACCAGAGCTGGCAGGTGGTGGCCTATCGGCAGGGAGATGCCGCCGCCAAGGCTTCCTTGCGGCTGCGGCTTGTGGGATATCCCGGCAAAGTGCGTCTCCAACATCCCACCAGCCTCCAAGTGCGCAGTGGTCGCCGCCAGTGGTTGTTGGCCGATGTCACCCTCAGCCAGCCCGAGCTGGAAGCGGACGGCAGGGCGGCGGCGGCAGAGTTTGACCTGACACCGTTGATGGTCGATCTGGATCAGGCCCGCCCCCTGCGCCTGTCCTTGCCAGGAGTGTTTCTGGAGTTGCCGGTGCCTCCTTATGTGGTGGCCGAATGGCTCCGCTTGCCGAATTGGGGGCCAGCGGACCTGCCATGAACTGGCGCCCCCAGATGGATCGGGCGCTCGCCCTGGCCGCCCTCGGGGCCGGAACGACCAGCCCCAATCCGATGGTGGGGGCCCTGGTGCTGGACCGGGACGGCCAGTTGGTGGGGGAGGGCTATCACTGCCGCGCTGGCGAACCCCATGCTGAGGTGATGGCCCTGGCCCAGGCCTCCGGTAGGGCGCGGGGGGGCACCCTGGTGGTGACCCTGGAGCCCTGCTGTCATCAGGGCCGTACGCCCCCCTGTTGCGATGCGGTCCTGGCGGCGGGAGTGGCACGGGTGGTGGTGGCCATGGCGGATCCGGATCCCCGGGTGGCCGGCGGGGGCGTCGCCCGTCTGCGGGCCGCCGGTCTGGAGGTGGTGGAGGGGGTAGCGGAGCCGGAGGCTGCCCGTCTCAACCAGGCTTTTGTGCACCGGGTCCGCAGTGGTCGACCCTGGGGCCTGCTCAAGTGGGCCATGAGCCTCGACGGCCGAACGGCCCTGCCAAATGGCGAAAGTCAGTGGATCAGCGGTCCCTTGGCCCGCCAGTGGGTGCATCGGCTCAGGGGTCGCTGCGATGCGGTGATCGTCGGCGGCGGCACTCTGCGAGCGGATGATCCTTTGCTGACCAGCCGGGGCGCCCGCATTCCCGAACCCCTGCGGGTGGTGCTTAGCCGTGGTTTGGATCTGCCGCTGGCCGCGAAGCTATTTCAGAATGACAACACCGCCACCTCTCTGGTGGCCCATGGTCCGCAGGCCTCCCTGGCGGCCCGGGAGCGGCTGGATCGCCTCGGCATCGAACGATTAGAACTGCCGCAATGCACCCCTCTGGGGCTGCTCGAGAGTCTTGCTATCCGGGGGTGCAACCAGGTGCTCTGGGAGTGCGGTCCCACCCTGGCGGCGGCCGCCGTCCGTCAGGGTTGTGTGCAGCAGGTGGCGGCCGTGATTGCACCCACCTTGTTGGGTGGTGAGCCGGCTCGCACCCCCCTGGGCTGCCTCGATCTGGCTCGGCTCGCCCAGGCTCCCCGGCTCACATCCCAGAGCTTGCATCAACTTGGCCCTGATCTGCTTTGGCTGCATGGGCTTGAGCTTGGCTCGGCGATCGGGCCATAAAAAAGCAGACCTTTGCAGGTCTGCCGTTGTTGATTTTGGTGGTTCAGACCCATGCCTGAGCAAATTTCAGTCCCGCCGACCACCACCACCGCCCTGAAGGGCCACGATCAAACGCAGCAGGAAAACAAACAGATTGATGTAGGTGAGATACATGCCAAGGGCACCAGAGAGGTACTGGTCATCCCGGTAGGTGCGTGGCATGGTGTAGAAGTCTAAGAAAGCGGCACCGACAAATAAAATCGTCCCAAAACCGGCAATCAATAGTTCAAAGCCACCGGTGCTAAAAATTTGCGGGGCAAAGAAACTGCCCACAAATTGCACCAGCATGGCGACGATCAGGCCAAGCAGGCCCAGGCCCACCACGCCGCTCAACGCTTGGCCCACGTTGTCGCTCATGCGGCGGCCCATGGTGGAGGCCGCAACAAAAGTAATGCCCGTGGCCAGGGCGGCGGTGCCAACGGCGCCGACTCCGGCGGCGGCAACGGCATAGCTGACGATGCCGCTGAGGGTGAAACCGGTGATCAGGCTGTAGGCCGATAGCAGGGGCAAGGCGGTGGCATTGTCACCCTTGGCCGCCACATTCTGGGCGACAAAGAAAAGAATTAGATTGCCAATGAAGGCCAAGAAGAACAGCGGCATGAACAGGGCCGAGTTCGCTGCCATCAGGGAAAGTCCACCCATGACGCCAACGGCGGTCAGCACCATGCCACCACCCACGTAGGGCAGGGCCTTGTTGACCACATTGGGCCCAACGAGAGCGCTGGACTGGGCCTCACGAATGGCTTGTTGGAAGTTGCTGCTGGCGGGCATTTGCCGCACTTTCTCGAAGTCTTTCCATACTGGCAGCCGTGATCGAACAACCGCCGTGGGGGCTGTGCGGATCTCCCCATTCTTTTGCGTCTATCGGTGCGTTTATCGGCCCTGCCGGCCCCGGTCATCCTTGCGGGCGTAGGCCTGAACCAGGCGCTGCACCAAGGGGTGGCGGACCACGTCGGCATCACTGAAGCGACAGAGGGCCACCCCCTCTACCCCACCCAGCACCTCGGCGGCTTCGATCAGGCCACTGGGCTGACCCGGAGGCAGATCGATCTGGGTAATGTCTCCGGTCACCACCATGCGCGAGTTTTCCCCAAGCCGGGTGAGGGTCATGCGCATCTGGGCGGGAGTGGTGTTCTGGGCCTCGTCCAAGATCACGAAGGAGTCGGCCAGGGTGCGGCCACGCATATAGGCGAGGGGGGCAACTTCAATGACTCCTTTTTCCTGGAGCGCGGCGGTCCGCTCTGGCCCCAGCAGGTTGTGAAGGGCGTCGTATAGCGGCCTTAGGTAAGGATCTACCTTTTGCTGCAGATCGCCGGGCAGAAAGCCAAGCCGTTCGCCCGCTTCTACGGCAGGCCGGGTCAGCACGATCCGCTCTACCCGCTGTTCCTGCAGAAAGCGGACGGCTTGAATCGTGGCCAAGAAGGTTTTGCCGGTGCCCGCCGGACCGATCGCCAAGGTGAGGTCATGGCGTTCAATGGCATCGATGAAGGCCCGCTGACGGGGGGTCCTGGCCCTGAGCGGCCTGCCTTGGCGGGTGGTGGTGAGCACTTGGCGAGCCAGCTCCCCATGCTCTTCTTGTTTGCCGGTATCAAGGGCCGTTAGAGCGGTCTGAAGATCCACAGCCGCAATCGGTTCGCCGGATTCCCAGAGGGGCTTGAGGCTTGAGAGCACCGCATGGGCCCGGGTCACCTGGGACTCCCGGCCTTGGATCCGAAGATCAAGGCCATAAAGAACCAGGGTGGTGCCGGTTAGTGCTTCTAGCCGTCGCAAATTGGCCTCTGATGGGCCAGCAAGAGCTACAGCCGCCTCAGGGGAAGGCAGGCTCAAGGTGGTGAGGCCGTTCAGGCTTCGACAGCCTCTTCGGCTTCAACGGTTTCAGCTGCGGAGGCAGCTTCAAGGGCAGCTGCAGCTGCTGCTTCAGCATCCTCGGCTGCCTTCGCTGCGGCTGCGGCCTTGGCATCGGCTTCAGCCTTGACCGCGGCGGCGGCATCGGCGGCTCGGGTTGCCGCTTGCTTGAGTTTGCCGATCACTTCGGCGGGACGGATTCGCTTCTCGACGAGTCCGCCTTTTTCAAGCAGGGCTCGCACGGAATCAGTCGGTTGGGCGCCCTGGCTCAGACGCAGACGGATTGATTCGGTGTCGAGACGGGTTTCCTTTGTGCGGGGGTTGTAGAAGCCCAGCTCCTCTAGGGGTCTGCCGTCACGCCGGGAGGTGCTGTTCGTTGCCACCAGACGGAAGCTCGCTTCCCGTTTTTTCCCGAATCGCTTCAGCCGGAGCTTGATCATTGGGCTTACCGAGGTTACGCAAAGGCAAATTCTAACCTGCAGCCTGCGGCTGCTTTGGGTTCTTCTTCCCTAAAGCTCGCCGAATCCCTTGCGCTTCTTGGCCGGTCGATTGGCTCGGGTTCCCGGAGCCCCAGGACTGCGGCCACCGGCCCCGGGGGTTCCGGGTCGTCCCATGCCAGGCATGCCGCCCATGCCGGGCACGCCGGGCATGCCACCGCCCATGCCAGGGAAGCCCCCCATCCCCGGCATGCCAGGCATGCCGCCGCCCCGGGTCATTTGCTGCATGAAGCCCCGCATCTTTTGGAAGTCGGCTAGCACCTTGTCGACATCCGCCGGTTGATGGCCGCTCCCGGCGGCGATGCGCCGGCGGCGGGACGGCTGGGAGGCGAGCAGTTCGGGTTGCTGCCGCTCGGCCTCGGTCATCGAACCAATCATCGCTTCAATTTTCTTGAGCTGTTGCTCACCTTGTTTGAGCATGCCGTCGTCAATCTTGTTCATGCCGGGGATCAGCTTCATCAGACCACCCAGGGAACCCATGCGTTTGATCAAGCGCATTTGCTGCAGGAAGTCGGAGAAATCAAAGGAAGCCTCCTGCAGTTTCTGCTGCATGCGGGCCACGTCGGCCAGCTCCACCTCTTTCTGGGCTTTTTCGACCAGGGTCAGCACATCGCCCATGCCCAGGATGCGGCTCGCCATCCGTTCCGGGTGGAAGGGCTGAAGGGCTTCGACCTTTTCGCCGGTACCAATGAATTTGATTGGGGCCCCGCTCACCTTGCGGATCGAGAGAGCGGCCCCGCCCCGGGAGTCGCCATCCAGTTTGGTGAGGACAGCTCCTGTGATGCCCACCTGCTCGTGGAACGCCCTGGTCAGCTCGGCGGCCTCCTGGCCGATCATCGAATCCACGACCAGCAAGACTTCATCAGGCTGCACCGCTTCGCGGATACGAACCATCTCTTCCATCATTGATTGATCGATCTGGAGGCGTCCGGCCGTGTCGACCAGCACCGTGTCGAAGCCCCCATCCCGCCCCTTTTGGACCCCAGCGGCGGCGATCTGCTCCGGGCTGGCACCGTCGCCCAGACTGAAGACCTCCACACCGATCTGGCGGCCCAGGGTCTGCAGTTGGTCGATGGCCGCTGGCCGATAGACATCGGCCGCCACCATCAGGGGACGACGGCCTTTCTCCTTGAGATGGAGACCCAGTTTGGCGGTAGCGGTGGTTTTACCGGCCCCCTGCAGTCCCGCCATCAGCACCACGGTCGGCTGGCCCGGCTTCCCGGCCGGGGCGAGGGGCGCATTTTCGCCGCCCATGGTCTCCACCAGCTGTTCGTGCACGACCTGGATGAACTTCTGGTCGGGACTGATGCCCCGCACAACTTCGGCGCCGATGGCCTTGCGGCGCACGTCGTCGACAAAATCCTTGACCACCGTCAGGCTTACATCCGCCTCCAACAGGGCTCTGCGCACCTCCTTCAGGGCGCCGTCCACATTGGATTCGGAGATGCTGGCTTGGCCCTTGAGGTTCCTGACCGCGGCTTCGAAACGCTGGGAAAGTTCGTCGAACATCGGGGATTGGGATTCAGGGGGCCGGTTGGGTGGCGACGAGCCGCCATGTCTGGCCATCGCGGCCAAACACATAGATGTTGCGCAGGGTGGTGGGCGGGGTGCTTTTTACCACCTTGTCGTCAGCGCTGAGGCGACGATCGCTGTAGTTCATTTCCGCCAGCAGGGCGATGCGGCTAGGAGACTGATTCTGGACGCGTACGCTCTTGACTTCGACATCAATCTGTTGGCGCTCGCCCCGTGCGGCATCGCTTTTTTGTTCGGCGGCGAGGCGTGCGATTGCGTCAGGCCGGGCCAGGCGCTCTAGGTCTGCAGGCATGGATTCGCCGCCCAGAACCGAGCGTTTCGTGGACAACCATTGCTCTAGCAGGCTGCGCAGCTCCGTTTCACTGGGTTGGTCGCTGTTGAGGGGCGCTCGTAGGGGGACCGTGGGAGTGGGGGATGGGGCCGTGGGGGTGCCGGTCGCCACCGGTTGGACGGCAGTGGGGGGTGGTTGAACAGGCCCGCGTTGCACCAAGGGGGTGGGCAAGGCTGGTGCCAAAGCTTTAGGGGCCTTGGCTCGCTGGCCCAGCCAACTGGTCGCCAGCAGCAGTCCGCCCAGTCCCGCCACGGCCGGCAGCACCCAGGGCAGCAGCCGGTTCCAGCTCCCTTGCCCCCGGTTGCGCCAGCGGTCCATCAGTTGGTCGCGCCAGCGGGCCATCGGCCAGTCCAGGGCTACTTCGTCAAGATCTTCATCCCCATCCCCATCGTCGTTCTCTACATCTTGATCAAGGGGCACCTGCCCGCCCCAGCTGAATCGGGATCGCCAGGAATGGTCAGAGACTGCGGCGGGATCAGCTTCTGCAGGGGAGTCGCCTGTGTCATCGCTGCGGGCAGGAATGGCGGCTGGTGTCCCAGGGGTTCCGAAAGGATTGTTCAGGGTCGCCTGGGCCCAGGCCGTGAACCCGGAGAAATCACCCTTTGTCGGGGATACCAGCCATTCTGGTGGCGAGGCTTGGGGTGGGCTTGGCGCGGCGGCGGCCATGAAGGATCGACCTTGGCGACGATCCTCTCGCTCCACCCAGGTGCGCACATCGCGATCGTTGAAGTAGGCCTCCAGATCGGGTTCGGCCTCAAGGTCCCGGTAGCCCGGCAGCACGTCCCGAGCCAGCCACTCCCGGCACCAGGCACAGAGTTGGCCCAGGGGATCCTCAACGCTCTGGCGTTCGGCCCAGGCTTTCAGGTCCGGCGAGGCTCCCGCCTCGAAGCAGGTGCGGGCTGCCGCCACATCTCCCAAGAGGAGGTGCAGATTGGCCAGCATGGTTTGGTGTTGGGCCGGATCGGCCGCCAACAAGCGTTGCCTGGCTTCAGCGATGCGATCCGGCTTGCGCTGGGCGAAACCAGAGGCCGTCAGGGCGGTGGTGGCAAGCAGTTCAGCCGCGGCAGAATCTTGCCTTGACCAGCGGTTGAAGAGGTCCAGCTGTTCCTGCAGCGTCAGGAAACTGCGGATCTGGCGGAAAAAGGCCTCAAATTGCGTCAGGCTGAAGTTCGGGTCCGCTTCGCCCTCAAGCCCGCCGCGCCGCTGGACTATCTCCTCAAGCAGCGCCAGACCCTCTTGCCTTTCCTTGACGGCGCTGGCGTCGCGGCTGAGCAGGTCAAGAACTCGGTAAGGGGCCATTTGTTCAAGGGCCTGGCGCATGCTCTCCCTCAGTTCTGGCCTTTGCCCCATGCGTTGCAGCAAGACCAATCCGTCTTCCAGGGTCTGGGCGGCACTTTGGTAATGGCGTCGATCCTCAAGGTCCCTTGCTGCGGCTAAGCAAGCCTGGCCTGCGAGTTGGGTCAGGTCGGCCTCGCGACCGCTGCCCAGGGCAGGGGCTTGGGGGGGCTGGAGATTGCGGCGGGCCAGGTTGAAGCATTCCAGGGGTTGACCGGCCTCCAACAACAGCAGCAGGCCGGCCACCTCCTTGGAGGAGGGCAGTTCAAGGGCAGCCATCAGGGGTTCACCCCCCGTTCCCAGAGCCGTGAGGGCGGCTTCGTAGGCGGGGCGACGGTTGCCGTCGCTGAGCATTTCGGCACTGGAACGCAGCAGGTCCGCTCGGGCCTGAAGCGTTTCCTCTGTGTAGGCCTGGGCAGGAGGGCGATCGAGCCGAAGCTGAAGGGTGCGTAGCACCGTCTGGGCATCGGCCGCCGGGCTGACACCGAGCAGACGGAAATGGTCAATGGGCAGATCCAACCCAAAGGGGTGCCGGAGCCGTGACTGTAGTCAGTGGCAGCGGTTTTGACCGTTGTTGCCTGACGGACCCCGTACAGTCGCCCGAAGCGATGCCTAGTGCGACTGCCATGAGCCAGGAACTCACTGCTGCCCTGCCTGCCGAACCCAAGATGGCGCTCCAAGTGGTTCCCCCCCCGGCGCCGCCCCACGAGGCTGGGTTCCATGCCGAAAGGGTCGAACGCTTGGTGTCGCTCGAACCGGCCAGCGTCAGCCGCGATGAGGGCCTGATGCTTTATCGCGACATGACCCTGGGCCGGCGCTTTGAAGATAAATGTGCTGAAATGTATTATCGCGGCAAAATGTTTGGCTTCGTCCATCTTTACAACGGCCAAGAAGCCGTTTCCACTGGTGTGATTCGTGCCATGCGTTTGCAGCATGACTGGTTTTGCAGTACCTATCGCGACCACGTTCATGCCCTTAGTTGTGGTGTGCCGGCCCGGGAGGTGATGAGTGAATTGTTTGGTAAGGTCACTGGCTGCAGCAAGGGTCGTGGCGGCTCAATGCACCTATTTTCCCGCGAACATCATTTGTTGGGTGGTTACGCCTTTATTGGTGAGGGCATTCCCGTAGCAATGGGGGCCGCTTTTGCCAGTCGCTACCGCCGTGACGCCTTGGGCCAGGCAGATAGTGATTCGGTGACGGCGGCATTCTTCGGCGATGGCACTTGCAACGTTGGTCAGTTCTATGAATGCTTAAATATGGCGGCTCTATGGAAATTGCCGATCCTTTTTGTAGTTGAAAATAATAGTTGGGGTATTGGTATGGACCACAATCGTGCCACCAGTGATACGGAAATTTGGCGTAAAGCCGAAGCTTTCGGCATGGTCGGTGAAGAGGTGAATGGGATGGATGTGCTTGCTGTTCGCGGTGCTGCCCAGCGGGCCATAGCCAGGGCGCGTGCTGGCGATGGCCCCACCCTGCTTGAATGTCTTACCTACCGTTTCCGTGGTCATTCCCTGGCAGATCCCGATGAACTGCGTTCCCAAACCGAAAAGGAATTTTGGACGAAGCGTGATCCAATCAAGGCTTTCGCAGGCCATCTTCTGGCCGAGGGCAAAGCCTCGGAAGCGGAACTAAGGCAAATTGAGCTTGAGGTAGATGCTGAAATTGACGATTGCGTAACCTTTGCTTTGGGCGCGCCTGAGCCTGATCCCAGCGAACTTACTCGATATATTTGGGCCGAAGATTGAAATGATTTCCAAAATAAAGATTTTTGATTTTTCGTGTACTATTAATGAACTATAAATCAGTAATCATGTGCTAAATTGTTGCGGGTATCTTACGGATTATCTGCCTGAGTTTGCGAAGAGCTTTTAGTTCCACCTGGCGAATGCGCTCCCGTGAAACATCGAGGTTTCGTCCGATTTCAGCAAGGGTGTGACGATTATGACCATCTAGTCCGAAGCGCAGGGAGAGAACTTCTCGTTCCTGTTGAGTGAGATGGCTGAGCCAGAGAGCGAGATGTTCTTGGTCAATGCTCCGTTGCACCAGTTCGAGCGGACTTTCCGTATAGGAATCGGCAATAAGATCGACCAAGCAACTGTTGCCTTCGTCGGCCTTGATCGGGGCATCCAGGCTTGATGTGGTCAAGGACTGTCGCAGCACAGAATCAAGCTCCTCAATGGGCATCTCGATCGCAGTGGCGATTTCTTGGCGACTGGGCATGGCGCCGAGTTTGTGGGCAAGATCCAGGCTGACCTTGCGGATCGTGGTCAACCGTTCACTCAGGTGAACAGGCAAACGAATGGTGCGTGACTGACAGGCAATGGCCCTGGTCATGCTCTGGCGGATCCACCAGAAGGCATAGGTGGAAAACTTATATCCGCGGCTTGGATCAAATTTTTCTACTGCACGCTCAAGCCCCAGGGAACCTTCTTGAATTAGGTCTAGGAGTTCAAGGCCTTTGCCTTGATATTTTTTGGCGATACTAACGACAAGCCGTAGATTGGCCTTGATCATGCGATCTTTAGCGCGGCGGCCAACGCGAATCGCTTTTAATTCTTGGGGCGAAAATTCATTAACTTTTGTTTCTGCCAGTCCCATCATCTTCTGAACCTGGTTACCCAGTTCAATCTCCTCGCTAGGTGTGAGCAGGGGCTCTCTACCGATGGTGGCCAGGTACCAAGTCATCGAATCACTACTTCTCAGCCCTGATGCTTCGCTTCTTTTGGAGGGGGGGGCGGATGGCGAGACGGTCATAGCGAAAGCTGATTGGGTAGCAACTATCGGCGTCAAGTAAGCAAGCGATCCACTTTTTCAGGAATTTTTTAGGTTTCATCAAGAATAAATGCCGATTCCCGCACCTTGCGGTTTCAGTTAATTCTCCTAAAGGAATAATGTAAGGCTTTCTTGTGGTTTGCTTCGCTTTATTCCGATCGGTGGGCCCGGTTCGTTGGCGATGGCATGGCTGGCCAGCGGGCCAAATTCTGGGCCACGGCCAGGGGTTCAGTGCCTGCAGGTCCAGGGAGATGGCCCACCCGGCATCCAGCCAGGGCGTGAAATAGGGCCGCAGCCGCCAGCAGCTGGGCGTCCAGGCCGCCATGGGACAGGGCTCGGGCCCCCACACCTGCGGCATAGCCGGCAAGCACATCCCCCAATCCAGCCCGGGCCACGGCAGGGCAGGCCTCCAGAAGTTGCCAGCGCCTCCCGTCAGCGGCGGCGATGACGCTGCGCGCCCCTTTCAGTAGAACGGTGGCCCCGCAGGTCTGGGCGGCGGCGAGGCTGGCTTCCAGGGCCGGCAGCTCGGCCAGATCGGGAAACAACCGGGCAAATTCGCCCCGATGGGGGGTCAGCCAGGTGGGGCCGCATCTGCGGCGTAGCCACCCAAGGGCGCCGTCGGGTTGTTGGTTGTCTTGGCCGGCCAAGCGATTGAGGCCATCGGCATCGAGAACCAGCAGCCCCGCAAAGGCGCCCAGCTGGTCCCAGGCGCTGGTGTCGCTGGGGGGGCTTAAAGCGCTGTTGGGATTCGGGCAGCCAATCCCTGGGCCCAGAAGGATGGCATCCAGGCGCTCCACCCCATCAAGTTCCAGCGCCGTCAAGTCCAGGCCCTGCATCTGCGTGGACCCCAAGCCTTGGCGAATCACCACATGGGGCAGAACGGACCAGAGGTCACCGGCCAGCCCTACCGGGATCGACGCCTGCAGGCTGCCGCAACCGGAGGCGGAGGCCCCGGCGAGGGCAAGGTGGGCCGCGCCGCGATAGCGATCGCTGCCGGCCACCACCAGCAATCGCCCCCGTTCGTATTTGGAGACGGCCGGATCGGGTGGCCCCTGCCAGTCGTATCCCGAGATTCCACCCGAAGTTGCAAAGGATTGGCCATCTCGGTCCCCTAGGCCGAGGGCGCAGTCCGCCAGGCCGGTGAGCCGCTGGGTGGGCAGGCCCAGATCGATCCTTTCCAGGCGACCGACATGGGCTAGAGCCAGATCCTGGATCAATCCCTGTTTGAGCAAGCCAACGCAGAAGGTGATGGCGGCCGTAGCGGCCCCTTTGCCGAGACGCCTCCCCGTATCCGCGCACAGGCCGGTTGGGCAGTCGATAGCGACGAGGGCCCCAGGGCGCAGTCGCTGCCGTTCGATCAGCAGTTGCTCGACCTGCTCCCCGGGGGGGCGGCGCTGGCCGATGCCAAAGATGGCATCCACCCAGAGATGGGGTTGACGGGGATCGGGAGGGTCCGGCAGTTCCTGCAGACCCAGCCAGAGCGCATGGCGCCAGTGGGCTTCAGTTAAAGGCCGCTGGGTCTGGTATGGCCGCCAGAGCCGCACCACTAGCCCCGCCAGGTGCAGTTCGCGGGCCACCACAAGACCATCGCCGCCGTTGTGGCCCGGGCCGACCAAGACCACTATCCCGCCAGTGGTCAGCCGCTGCCAGGCCGGTAGGTTTAATACTTTTAATAGACGCCTGCTGATGGCAAGCCCGGCTTTTTCCATCAGGGCTTCGACGGGGAGCCCACTGGCGAAGAGCGTCTTTTCCAGGTCCTCCAGCTGGGCGCCAGTCACCAGCAAGTGGTTGGCATCCCGTTCAGGCCATGGGGCAGAGACCATCCCTACAACAACCAGGGGCTTGCACCCATGATGGACTCCTAACTTTTGTTTGTCTTCGTGTCGCCCCTTGCTCTTACCCCCGTCACTGAGGCGGGAGGGACCGTGCTGAGCCTGCTGCGTACCTGGCCGGGCGACCATCAAGTGGCCGTTGGCCTTTCTGGCGGGGTGGATAGCTCCTTGGCGGCGGCCTTGCTGGTGGCGGCTGGTTGGCAGGTCGAGGGGCTCACCCTATGGTTGATGAGTGGCAAAGGAGCGTGCTGCGCCGAGGGTCTGGTGGATGCAACGGGCATCTGTGACCAATTAGGCATCGTCCATCATGTGGTGGATGCCCGCGACACCTTCAGAACTGAGATTGTCGAATTCTTGGTAGAGGGCTATCAGGCTGGTGTGACGCCCCTGCCCTGTTCGCGCTGCAATCGGCAGGTGAAGTTTGGCCCGATGCTGGAATGGGCCCAGCGTGAACGGGGCCTGCCACGACTGGCCACGGGCCATTACGCCCGCCTGCGCCATGCACAGCAGAGCGGCGAACGTCATCAGCTTTGGCGGGGTCTGGACCGTCACAAGGACCAGAGTTATTTCCTTTACGACTTGCCCCAAGAGGTTCTGGCCCGCTTGGTTTTTCCGCTCGGGGAGATGGGTAAGCCCGAAACCCGCGCCGAAGCGGCAGCTCTTGGTTTGCGTACCGCCCAGAAACCTGAAAGCATGGATCTCTGTCTGGCCGACCACCATGGTTCGATGCGGGCTTTTCTGGATGCCTATTTGCCGCCCCGGCAGGGTCAGATCGTCCTGGCTGACGGCACGGTGATTGGCGAGCACGATGGCATTGAGCACTTCACCATGGGGCAGCGTCGCGGTCTGGGGGTCGCCTGGAGCGAACCCCTGCATGTCATTGGCCTGGAGCCCTCCACCAATCGGGTGGTGGTGGCTCCCCGGGCCCAGGCTTCGCGTCAGGATTGTGGGGTCGGGGCCGTGAATTGGGTGTCCATCGACCCCCCGCAAGCGCCCGTGGCCGTGCAGGTTCAGTTGCGGTACCGCAGTGAGCCCGTGGCTGCCCTGCTCACGCCGGTGGCCTGCCAAGAGTCCGATCGCCAGGCGGGACGACCCTACCGTTGCCGACTTGATTTCGATGCGGATCAGTTTTCGATCACCCCGGGTCAGGCGGCTGTTTTTTACGAGCAGGACAAACTGTTGGGTGGTGGTTTGATTCATCTTTAGGCTGCCTCTCTACATCTCCTCCCTTCAATCTTTAATTAAAGTGATGCTTTATCGGTGATGAAGAATCGATCCTGTGCCGTTGTCTCAACTGATTATCTTGACAAAGATGTCTATCTAAATATCGAACTTTTCTATACTCTTGTTGGTTATCGAGTTTTTGTCTGGTCCCCAGCTTCGCCTCCCGCCTCCCGCTCTCCCGATTTAATTGTGATGTTGAGGGGCGATCCAGGCTCGGCCTGGGTCGACTACAGCGGTTCGGTGCATGTTTACGACTATGTCAAGGAGTTGGATATCGACTGGAATGATCGCTTTCCCAATGCCAGTCGACTCAAGCTCATCAGCCTGTCGGGGGGAGATGTAACCGGCTACCTGCCGGTGTTCCCTGAAATCTGGCGGCGGAGATTTTCCCGCAAGAATTCCCGGCCGGTCCATCTGTCCAATTACAAACCGATGCCCGCCGATGTCTTTCAAAATGATCTGGTCTCCCTGATTCAGCAGGGGCGGGTGCGGGTCTTCGGTGGCCGGTGGCAGCGGATAGGTGTTATCAGTCGCTCTTTAAGTTATTGGCAGGCCAATCGTCTGATTGCCGCTTCGAGCAGTTGCTTCGGTCTGATGTATCCGTATCAGCGGGGTCGTTCCCTTTCCGGCAGAATGTGGCAAGCCCCAATCAATGGCTGCTTTGTGATCAGCGAGGCCGGGACCAATCCCCATGCTCTGCCGGGTCTGATTGAGGTCGAGAGTTTTGGTCCCCAGGAGGCCAATCGACACTTCTCGCTGGAGGAATGCCGTCGCCTTTCGGAACAAGCCAGTGCTTTTTGGCGCAACCATACCTCCGAGTTGGCCCGTCAGCTGGACCTGCCATTACCGCAAGAATTGCCTTTGGCTTTGATCCAGGCCCAACGCCGCACGCTGGTTCGATGGCACCTGGAGTTCCTTTGGGACCAGACCCTGTCCAACCTTCAAAACTCCTTGCTGAAGCAGCGGTTGAGGCTGACAGGAGCCGCCCGCCGCCTCAATCTCCATCCCCGTCAGATCGCTGCTGCCTGGAGGCGACCTCACCAGTAGGGATCGTTGCCCAGATCAATTTCAAGGGTGATCCCTTGGGAGCCTTCGACACAGGAGATACAGGCCCGCAGGGTTTCGCCATTGACGGCGATTTCGCAGGCTCCGCAACTGCCCCCTAGGCATCCTGTGGGAATCGGACAGCCAGCTTGTTGGGCGGCCTCCAGCCACGATGTGCCGACTTGGGCGTGACTGACGCGGCCATTGGGCCATCGCAGGGCGAGGTAGCTCACAGATCTTGGCGTAGCAGGGGCTCCAGGTTGATTTCCTTTGTGAACTCTGCAGACAGTCGCTCTAGCAGGCTGTCCCGTTGGTGTCTGTGGTGGGGGGCGTGGGGACTGAGGGGAGCGAGGCCTCGCCGTTGCCGCAGCAGGTTGAGCCAGCGCCGTCGCCACGGGCCATTTTCAAACACCCCGTGTAAGTAGGTGCCGGCGACGATGCCGCCGCGGTCGCCCACTGGTTGCCACCAGCCCAGGCTGGGGTCGGTTGTCATGGGGCCAAGGGGCTGGTTGGAGGCAGAGGTTCCACCTCTTTGGGACTCAAGGTCAACAGTGGTGCTGCCATGGTGCAATTCGAAGCCCTCCAGGCTCAAGGGCGGGCCTGGCGGCCAGAGGGAGTCCACCTGCCGTTGGCGCAATTGCTTGTTGTCGCTGAAGCGGGTGCCCAAGGGCAGCAGACCCAACCCCGCTGCCCGTCCTTGGCGCCGATGGCCTTCCAGGGCACCTTCTAGACCATCTGGATCATCGAGCCAGCGGCCCAGCATTTGCAACCCCCCGCAGAGGCCAAAAATCATGCCCCCCGCTTGGCTGTAGGCACCCAGGGTTGTGTCCAGATCCGCCTGGCGCAAGGCGGCCAGATCCCGCAGGGTTTGTTTGCTTCCCGGCACGATAACTGCATCAACAGAGCCCAGGGTTTGGCCCGCTTCAAGCCACTGCAATTGGACCGTGCTTTCGGCTTCAAGTGGATCTAGATCGGAAAAGTTGCTGAGGGAAGGCAGTTTCAGAACGGCAATTTTGATTTCAGCGTTGTTTTTTCTTCCCCGTCGCTCCAACAGATCCAAGGAGTCTTCAGGGGGGAAGATATCGTCGAGCCACGGCATCACTCCAAGAACTGGTAGGCCGGTATGGCGTTCCAGCCACTGGCGTCCTTCCTCGAACAATTCGCGCCGTCCTCGGAAACGATTGATCAGCAGGCCGCGGATGAGGGGCCGTTCTACAGGCCGCAGTAAGGATAAAGTTCCCACGATTTGGGCGAATACCCCGCCCCGTTCAATGTCCGCCACCAGCAAACAGCGTGCGCGAAGGTACTGGGCTAATCGCAGGTTGGTGAGATCACGGGCTTGGAGATTGACTTCCACGGGGCTGCCGGCTCCCTCCAGCACCAGCCTGCCGCCTGGGTACTGGTTGTCGAGCTGCTCAAGCCCCTGCCGGATGGCCTGCCATCCAGGACGAAACCAATCGCGGTAGTAGTGCTCGGCCCTGGCGCTGCCCACCGAACGCCCCAAGTGGATGACTTCGCTGCTGCTGTCTCCCTTGGGTTTGAGCAGCACCGGATTCATGGCCGCTTCCGGCTCCAGGCCGGCGGCCCAGGCCTGGACCGCCTGGGAGTACGCCATCTCGCCGCCGTTGCAATCCACCCAGGCATTCAGGCTCATGTTTTGCCCCTTGAAGGGCACCGGCTGTTCGCCCCGTTGCATCAGATGGCGGCAGAGCGCTGTGGTCATTAAGGATTTGCCTGCTCCACTGCTGGTACCAAACACCATCAGAGGAGTCGCTGCGGCCGTCTTGGGACGTATCAAGGCCAAGACCTGGTGAAATCAACCATCAAAAGCGGGGCCGGTGGCGTTGGAAATTTTCCTGGATGCGCTCGCGCAGGTTTGCCCTGCCGATTTCTCCTTGCCAACTTGCCAGAAGTTCACGGCCCATGGGAGTTAGACGCACCCGTTCTGTGAGGCCCTGGCCGTCCACTTCGCGCCTCAGGATCCCAAGTCGGATCATCCAGTTGAAGTGGGCCTCGGCACGCTCCGGTCCGAAGGGGGCGAACACCAGATCGGCCCAATCATCACGACCACAGAGTTCGTTGCTGGAGATCGGGGTGTCGGCCACTTCTGCATAGAACGCCCTGCGGAACGGCAGGCAGCGCATCGATTGGGTGGCCCGATCCAAAGCGCGGCGATCTGGGGTGGGCGAAAGGCCAGCAGAGGTCATGGGAAGAGGCTTTTCAGGAGCTGATTCAAGTCTTGCTGCTGTTCGGAAGGGCCCTGGTTGCGATCGGGACGGGCGGAACGGCCGCGACTGGCCTTCAGCTCCAGATCGGACCAGCGGAAAATCACCTGATTGCCCCAATCTCGCAGGACCACGGGCCAAAGACCCGTGGCGTCACGCAGCCACAGCTGGTTGCCCCTCGCGAAAAAGTTGTAGTTCCGTCCATCGTCAGTGGCCACCCGGTAGGTAACACCGCCTCCCTCCTGGCGACTCTTGAGATCGCAGGCACCGCGAAACAGGCTTCGACCCCTTTGTTCAAGTTGACACTGGCGCCTGGCATGGCCGTTGTCATTCCAGCCATAGCTGTTGCCACTGGAGGAGCCAAACAGTTGGCGGGTGATTGTGTTGCTGGGGTTGCGACGCTGGTTGCCGTCATCCCAGCAGCGGCGCTGGCGCAGATCACAGAGTTCGCCGCCACTAAGACGAAATACAGGCAATGGCGGCCGCCCAGAAAGAGTTCGCAGCAGATCATCCTGGGCTTTACGGCCGTATTCGCGGCCGGTTTGGGCAACGGAGGGTCCCTTGTCGGTGTAACAAGTGGCTTGAACCTTGTCACATACGACACCCGGCCGTGGCAAACCGTAGGAGTAAGCCGGCGCGGGTACTGCGGCCAGAGCCAGCACGGGTAGGGCCAGCAGCAGGGCAGGGGGGATACAGCGGCGGCCCATTTCAGAAGCAACCGAAACAGCGAGGCTCATAGTGCCCAGAAGCGATCCTGAGCTTGACCGTAGCGATCACCACAGGCCTATCACACCTTAGCTGTGGCAAGGTTTGGTCTGATTGCAAAATGTTGATGTTGATTCTGGCTTCTGCTTCTAGGGCCCGTCGCCTCCTGCTGGAGCAGGCAGGGATTCCCCATCAGGTCCAAATCAGTGGGGTCGATGAAGAGTCCTTCGGGTCCACGCTGTCCCCGCGGGAGATCGTGGAGCAGCTTGCGCTCGCCAAGGCCAAGGCCGTGGCCCAGGCGTTGCAGGCTGGAGTCACCAGCCATCCTGGCGAGCAAGCGGGAGATTTCCCTTGGGCGCCCATGGCGCCCGTATTGGGTTGTGATTCCCTGCTGGAATTTGATGGAGAGGTTTTTGGCAAGCCCCGTGACTCCAGGGAGGCCATTACCCGTTGGCAGCGCATGGCGGGCGGGTGCGGACGCCTGCATACCGGCCACGCTTTGGTGGTATCTGCCGACGAGAACCAATTCAGACAGGAGGTGGTGACCACCCTGGTTTGGTTTGCTGCCCTCAATGCCGATCAAATCGAGGCTTACGTCGCCACCGGCGAACCGCTCGCCTGTGCGGGTGGCTTTGCCTTAGAGGGGCGTGGCGGAATGGTGGTGGACCGTATCGAGGGATGTTTCAGCAATGTCATCGGACTCAGCCTGCCATTGCTGCGACGCTGGATTCTGCAATAGGTTGATAGATGCAAAAAGCCCCCGAGTTAGGGGGATTCTTGGAATCTGTACTGAGTCGGTCCTCAAGTTTTCAATCTAGGCTTGCATGGAGAGGGTTGCTAAAGAATCGCGATCGATGGCCTTTGCAAAGTCTGCCTCGGCATGCATTATCCCTGCTTGACGGACCTGCCAGAAGTGGATGGGTGTTGTAACGGAAACTCCAAAGTTGAATACGTTAAATCACTTAGTGATATAATTAGTTCGACAATGAGCGGCGTACGTACCATAAAATAAGAAAATTTTCACCATAAGATTTTGTTAAGGCTGAGGAGTGCTAAATGTGCTACTTCACTTCACCTCCCACCCATTCTTGTTTAGCAAAGCGAAAGAGTATTTATCATGCTATATTCTAAGTCTATCTGCCATAAATCTGATCAAGCCAATAGCCAAGAGACAGCTTATTTAGTACAATTTTCCTGAGTTCAGGGTCTTCAAAGTACGGCATCAGCTCCTCTCGCCACTCTGAAAGACGTTTGATATTAAGTGCATCAGAGTCCCATCGTTCTATCCTTACAACGGGTAGACCAATATAGCCATCTGCTGTTGGGCTGGCTTCGATGATTGGAATGCATCCGTTTAGTAAGGCAACCCAAGCCTTTGGGGAAGGATCAAGGCCTCCGCCTTGCACGCAAAGGACAAATGAATATTCTCTAATCCTGGATGAAAACAGAGTCTTTGGTATATTGTCTACAGAGTCAACAAATGCACTCCAATGCTTGATTGCTAGATCAGATACCAGCTTTCTTTTCTCCCACTGAGCGCCATCTCTATGGCGATGAATTGAGAGAGCCCTCAATGGCCTTCTGCGAAGATCAGTACCGGGATCAACTCTAATACATTCGCGCAACAATGAGGTGCCATTCCCTTCCCAGTAACCAATAGGTAAAGGGATCATTTTGGGTAAGTAACGATCCAAATTACTTACATACCATGCAATTATTCTCGGATCATCGTGTAGTTGCTCAAGCCGCTTTGTTAGTCTAATAGAGTTATAGTCAGGAAAACGTTGATCAACCTGATCGGGAATGGTTTCATCACTCCCCCCAGAGATCAAGATAAAGCTAATATTTCTTTCAATTCTGGGAAGAAAGAAATCTAAAAACTCATTCCACTGGGCTGGACAAGCCTGTACAAAAATGACTCTTGGCTGCTGATCTAGTCTGCCAATAAAACCTAGCTGACTAATGCTCCAATCTGCCCAGTGATAGATTGATGCTCTAAATGGAGTAGTTAGGCAAACATTGTGAATCAGTTGATAATTCCTGTTTCTACCCACAAAAGTCTTTAAGTACCAACCCCCTATAGTTGCGGCCATTCGCTGAAACTTGATTGGCAAGGATTGCCAAGATGCTTCAAGCGGATATTCGTGATAAAGAAGGTTGAAAAGTGGTTTGGGTAGAAAGCGTTTCAAAGAACGCAGCTTGTCTAGTACTAATTGCATGAAGGAAAACCTAAAAACTAATCAAAAGATTTGGACTTTTGGGTAAGGTAGTGTATTTGAGTAACAGCTAAAAATGAACTCCGAATTTGGAAAATAAAGCCTAACTTTTGGATTTTAGTTAAATTTACTCTAAAATCATAGCAGAACCATTGGCGTACTGTGTTGCGAGCAGAATTTATTATGTGTTATTTAACATTTATCGTGCCTCAGGCTTGAGAAGCACTCATATTGCATTCGTGGTAGCTTAGGAAAAAGCAGTTTGCAAGGTTCCTTTGAAAATAAATAAAAAACCCCTGCGAGGGCAGGGGAATCAAAAACAGGTGATTAAGATTTAATCCAAATCAGGCATGGCCAAAGTGGGCTCGGCCTCACGGTCAATGCCTTTTTCGAAGCCGGCTGCAGCAGCGCGGGCCCGACCAGCGTGCCAGAGATGGCCCACCAGGAAGAAGAAGGCAAGAACGAACTGCGTGGCCGAGAGCCACTGACGGATGTTTACGTAGTTCACCGAGTTGGGCTCGGTGATGATGCCGCCCACGGAATTGAGGGAGGCATTAGGCGCGTGGGTCATGTATTCGGCCGCACGACGCACCTGCCAGGGCTGAATGTCGTTCTGGAGTTTATCCAGGCTCAAACCATTCGGACCGCGCAGGGGTTCCAGCCAAGGGCCGCGGAAATCCCAGAAGCGCATGGTTTCACCACCAAAGATGATTTCACCGGTCGGTGAACGCATCAGGTATTTGCCTAGGCCTGTAGGACCCATGGCAGAGCCAATGTTGGCTCCGAGCCTTTGGTCACGGACCAAGAAGGTGAAACTTTGGGCTTGGGAGGCCTCGGCGTTGGTTGGGCCGTAGAACTCGGAGGGATAGGCGGTGTTGTTGAACCAGATATAGGCCGAAGCCACAAAGCTCATCAGGCTCAAGGCTCCGAGGCTATAGCTCAAATAGGCCTCGCCGTTCCAGATGAAGGCGCGCCTCACCCAACCGAAGGGCTTGGTGATTACATGCCAGATGCCACCAAAAATACAAATCAAGCCGATCCAGATGTGACCACCAATGATGTCCTCCATGGAGTTCACACCGATAATCCAGCCTTCACCACCAAAAGGGGCGCGCAACAGATAACCGAAGATCACGCCAGGGCTAAGGGTCGGATTGCTGATCAGGCGTACGTCTCCACCCCCCGGAGCCCAGGTGTCGTAAACACCTCCAAAGAACATTGCCTTGAAGACCAACAGCAGGGCACCAACACCTAAAAGGATGAGGTGATAACCAATGATGTTGGTCATCTGGTTCTTATCGCGCCAATCTTGGGAGAAGAAGGCGGAATAGTTTTCCAGGATTTCTGGGCCACGAAGGGCGTGATAAAGACCGCCCAGGCCAAGAACGGCAGAACTGATCAGATGCAACACCCCGACCACAAAGAAGGGGTAAAGGCTGGTGACTTCACCGCCTGGTCCGACCCCGTAACCCAGCGTGGCAACGTGGGGAAAGAGAATCAAACCCTGCTCATACATAGGCTTGTCGAAGGTGAAATGACTCACCTCGAAGAGCATCATGGCTCCAGCCCAGAACACCATCAGGCCCGCATGGGCGACATGGGCGCCAAGCAAACGGCCTGAAAGATTGATAAGTCGGGCATTACCTGCCCACCAGGCGTAGCCGGTGGAATCAAGGTCCTTGCCTGCGACAGAGATAAGGCCAGAATTAAAGGGCGTTTCCACGGGGCAGGACCTCTTCAGGGAAGACGAATTGTTCGTGAGGCTGGTCTGCGGGGGCCATCCAGGCGCGCAGACCTTCGTTGAGCAGGATG